>NZ_DAIRTR010000010.1:0-12335 GCF_036803785.1 Pelomicrobium sp.
CGGAGGCGATCTCGGCCTACGGCTACGACGCCGAGGACATCGACCGCGAGATCGCATCGGACAATCGTCGCGCAGACAGTCTCGGGTTGGTCTTCGATTCCGACCCTCGTCATGACCAAGGGGTCGCGACGATTGCGGCGCAGGCTAATGCGAGCGATAGCGAGCGTTAAGCCGCGAAGCGGCGGCCGGAGCCACAACGCGTGAGCGGACGACCTCGGGCTGGTCTTCGACTCGGATCCGCGGCACGACAGGCGGAGCGACACCGTCACTCCGCTTGCGGCGGAGGCTCACGTGAGCGAAGGCGAACGTGAAGCGATGCGTGAAGCGATGTGATCCTCTCCGGGCAGACGAGTCGGCGCGGCAACGCCGTGCCCGACGTCGGACCTCGCCGCTGCGGCCCCGGCTGCCTGGCGCGGACGACCCCGGGACTACTCGCCGTCCCAGTAGTCCAGACCGTCCTTCACCCGCCCCATGTAGGCGAAGCGGTGCTCCGGGTCCAGCACGCCGAACTTACCGGAATCGGGGTAATGGCAGACCTCGGGCGTGCGCGCAGTGCTCACCGCCAGTACCTTCAGCTCGGCGGTGCCGGTGTTGACGATCTGGTGCGCGGTCTCTGGGCCGCCGGCCGGGCAAGCAATCACGTCGCCCGCGCGGATAGGATGCGTCTGCCCACCGACGCGCAGCACGCCCTGGCCTTCGATCACGAAGAACATCTCCTCGTTGACGGTGTGGCAGTGGTAGGGATATGCCCGCTTGCCAGGCGCGATGACGGTGACGTTGTAGCCGAGCTGGCGAGCGCCGAGGGCGCGGCCGATCAGCGCGGTTCGGCCGCCGTAGCGCTCGGCCGGCATCTCGGAGCCCCAGAGACGGGAGAGGTCGGCGAGGTCGGTGTAACTCGCGTCGTTGATGTTGAGGATGGGTCGGTCCATGCGTGTCCTCCTGGCGTTGGGTGGAGCAAGGCCTGCAGTTTACTTTAGAATTGCGGACAGTTTCGGTCCTCATTCGAAATCTGCATGCTGCCCGCCTCGTCCCGCCTCTTGAGGCTGCTCGGCCTGCTGCAACAGCGCCGCTCTTGGAGCGGGCCGCAGTTGGCCGAGCGGTTGGGTGTCACGACGCGCACCGTCCGACGGGACGTAGAGCGACTGCGCGGACTCGGCTACCGGGTGCGGGCGCTGCCAGGTGCCGAGGGCGGCTACCACCTCGAGGCAGGCACCCAGCTCCCGCCCCTGGCCTTCGAGGAGGACGAGGCTCTCGCGCTCGCGCTCGCATTGCGAAGCGCTGCCTTGGGCGGCGTCCGCGGCTTGGAGGAGTCCGCTTTGGTGGCTTCGATGAAGCTCGAGACGCTCTTGCCGGCGCGGCTGGCGCGCCGGCTCAAGAGCCTTTTCGATGCGGTGCAGCCACTGACGAACGCAGCACCGGCCGCCGACCTGGGCCATCTCGCTGCGCTGGCCGACGCCAGCGAGCTGCAGCAGGTGGTCGAGCTGCGTTACCGCGACGTACAGGGCCGCTCCAGCGTTCGTCGGATGGAGCCAGCTGGCCTCGTGTGCGCAGAGTCGCGCTGGTATCTCGTCGCCTGGGACCGCGGACGCGCGGACTGGCGCACTCTGCGCGTCGACCGCATCGAGGACGTACGCACAATGGGGGACGCCTTTTCCCCGCGCCCCCTTCCCGCCGAGGACGGCGTAACGGGCGGCAGCCGAGGCAAGGCCTCTGCCCGGCCACCAACGCGGGCCGATCTGGCCGCTTTCGTCGCACGCCGCATCTCCACCGACGTCTACCGCGTGCAGGCGCGGGTAGTGTTGCATTCGCCCGTCGACGCCGCGCAAGAGCAGATCTCCCCGTTGGCCGGCCGCCTTGAGGCGCTCGGGCCGGCTCGCTGCCGGCTCGTCACGGGCGCTCACCGGGTGGCGGCGCTGGCCGCTTGGCTGCTCAGCCTGGACATGGACTTCGAGGTGGAGTCGCCGCCCGAACTGCAGGCCTGCCTGCGCCGCATGCAGGCCCGGCTCGAACGCACGCTGGCACCTTCCTGAACGAGCGACCGACGGGCAGCTCGGAGAGGGCATTCCAGCGTCCTCCACGCGCTGGCCGAACCGACGCGTCGCGCAAGGCTTGTGGGCGCGGCAGCCGACCCGCACAACGTCGGCGAATCGGCCACATCGTTCGAGATTTCGCAACTGGTTTTGGACTCCCCGCGGCACGACAACCAGAGAGACACCGCCGATCCGGTTGCGGCCGCCGGTGCCACAAGCCAAACACCGAATCGCAGGACTGACACCGATGCTCCCCCACCTCGCCGCCCGCCTGTTCGGGACGCCCCTGCTCGTGCAGCGCGCCAAGCTCGACGTGACCCTCGCGGTGCTCTCCGACCGCCTGAATCTCGCCGCGCCGGATCGCAGCGCTCATCCAGGGCTATTTCGACGCCCTGGCGGCCGCTGGCAGCCCCTCGCAACCGGACTTGTTTGGCAGCCGCACGCCGCCGACGAAGGCCGAGCTCATTGCTGCCGCAAGGAGGACGATCGATGCAGAAGAAGCCACAACTCGACCCGAAGACCCTGGAGGCGACCAGGAATCTGGTGCGCAAAATCGAGGGCAACCCGCTGGTGAAGAAAGCGCTCGGGCAGGCGCTCAAGAGCCTGCGTCCGAGAAGCCAAGACCAGCCGGAGGGCCCGCCGCCGCCGAGCAAGCTGTAGCGCAGCCGCCAGCGCCCGCTTCGAATGAGGCGCAGCGTGCGCAAGGGCAGCCCACGCGAGCTGTAGAGCAAAATCAGCAACCCGCACCCCAAGAAGCGGCACATCGATCCCTGGCGAAAGAGCCCGAACGCAGCGGGACGGGCTGGCGCGAGGCGCTGGTGGACATCGCCGTTCGCCATCCCCAGGGCAGGATGCTGCCCAAGGACACGCCGGGACTCAAGGCGGCGGTCGAGGGCCTGCTCTCCGAGGTATTCCAGCGGGAGAGGCGCCTTGAGCTCAAAGAGGCCATTTCCCGCGCCAACGACCTCCTTAAGGCTGACGACAGGCTGAAGAAGGTCTGGAACAAGATCCCAAAAGACATCTACCGCGAGGCCGCGCCGAAGGCCGTCTCCGGCCCGCCGTCCGAAGAGACCCAGCCCGCAGCTGGCAAGGCAAAGCCGGTCGCCATGATCGACGGGCGGCCGTACGACTACGCGCGGGACAACTTCAAGCCGCCGAGCGTCGAATCGTTCATGCCGCAGGCGAGGAGATCGGCGCGGAGGCCTCGCGTCTGTCGATGGAGATGTGCATCCGGGAAAAGTGGGACAGCCTCGGTCCGATCGGGTGCGCGAGGAGGCTCGCGATGGCGGAAATGTTGAACAGGGAGCTCGTGCTCGCCGAGATGCTGGAATTCCCGCCGGTCCCGACATCCCTCCTAAATCGGGACGAAACTACCGATTCGGACCCGATGACCTGACCTACGAGGGCTCCTGGCTCAAGAAGGCCGAGCAGAACGTTGCGGCCGTCGAACTCCTGAAGACCCTGGAGAAGGAAGGCCGTCAGGCCACGCCCGACGAGCAGAAGATCCTCGCCAAATTCATTGGCTGGCGGGCCTCCGAGATCGCCAACGCGATCTTTGGAGACAAGCTTACCAAGAAGGCGGACGCGATCGCTGCCTACCGCGCCGCGCGTGAAGCCAGAGGCGCTGGCTTATTCATCATCGATCGATTCCATCACGCGTACTGGACCATCTTCCGCGCCATTTATCACAAAGTGTCCGTGCCGTATGGAGAACTTGGGGCTCGATGCCAGCAATGTGAAAAGTATGCGGAGCTGCGTGCGCGGGGATCGATCGCTCGCGAGCAGTCGTCTCGCTTCCTGCTACCGCCTGGAGGCACGGCCGATACCGTGTGCGCGTTGTAACTAGCTTCTTTGATCGCTTAAGGAATAACGGACGAATGACTTCCTCTGCAAGTTTAAGTCGGAAGGGTAATTACCGATTCACGCTGATGTAATCTTGCTTTGTTAGTTTTGCTCTGCGTCTTTGCTAGGGAATGTTTGACCATAGCACAGGAGCAAAACATGAGTCGCCATCTACACCCTGACAACAAAGAAACGCCAACCTCGGCTACGAGCAACGATTCGAGTAACCTCGATATATTCGGAGTCCTAGATCGGCGTCTGCTCGACCGGCGGCAATTCTTCAAACTATCCATAGGGACTTTGGCCAGTCTGACGACCTTTTTCCTGGTCAGGGGGGGCGCTGCCGATATCGGACCCGGTGCAACGATGAATCAGCTCTCCACAGGAATCCGTTCCCCATCGCCTGGAGCCAACATCGGCTTCGTCAGCGTGGCCGCCAACGTCAATCCTATGCGCGATGCAGTGACCGTGCCGCATGGCTATCGCGTCAGTGTCTTAATTTCCTGGGGCGACTCCCTTACCCTGGCACCGCATTGGGACACGCTTGGCGCCATCGACGAGGCGACCCAACTGCACTGCTACGGGGCACACACTGACGGCATGCATTTCTTTCCCTTCTCAGATGGCTCGGGTCCACGCAGTGACCGCGGCCTGTTGGTCGCCAACCACGAGTATTGCGATCCCGCCCTGGTCAACAACATCGTCCCGGCCGGGGCTTATGCCACGAACGCAATCACGCTAGACATGGTGCGCGCCCAGCAGGCGGCGCATGGCGTGAGCGTGGTGGAGATTGCTCGCGATGGGGGTGCTTGGGTAGTCAAGCGAGACTCCCGGTATAACCGCCGTATCACCGGCAACACCCCCTGTCGCATTAGCGGCCCTGCTGCCGGCCACGTGCTCATGCGCACCAATGCCGACCCGAGTGGCACCACCGTGATGGGCACGCTCAATAACTGCGCGCATGGTCACACCCCCTGGGGAACCTACCTTACTTGCGAGGAGAATTGGAACGGCTATTTCGGCGCTAACGGCCCTTTCACCGAAACTAAGCACGAGCGCCGCTATGGAGTGACGGCCAAAGGCTTCGGCTACCGCTGGCACGAGGCCGACCCGCGTTTCGATCTCAATAGCCCGGGTAACCGCAATGAGCCCAATCGCTTCGGCTGGGTAGTGGAAATCGATCCTTGGAATCCTGACAGCACTCCGATCAAACGCACTGCCCTGGGCCGCTTCAAACACGAGGGCGCTTGGGTAGTGCTGGGCGGCGATAACCGTGTGGCAGTCTATATGGGTGATGACGAGCGCAACGAGTACATCTACAAATTCGTCTGCAAGAACAAGTACACGCCCGACAATCCTGCGGCCAACCGCAATCTGCTCGACGAAGGAACGCTATATGTCGCTCGATTCAACGCCGATGGCACGGGCGATTGGCTGCCCCTGGTGTGGGATCAGAACGGACTTACTCCAGCGAATGGCTTCGCCGATCAGGGGGAAGTGCTAATCAAGTGTCGTCAGGCTGCCGACCGCGTCGGCGCCACCATGATGGACCGCCCCGAATGGGTGGCGGTGCATCCGCGAAGCCTGGAGGTATATGTCACATTGACCAACAACAACCGGCGCGGAAGCATACCGTCCTCTCACAATGACCCTGAGGGCACCAGCGCTGCCGGCAGCGCAAAGCCACCGGTGGATCGCGCCAATCCTCGGCCCGACAACGTCTATGGACACATCATCCGTTGGCGCGAACAGGGTGGGCGAGTCGATGCGACTCGCTTCGACTGGGATGTGTTCGTCTTGTGTGGCGACAAAAACAACCACAAGACCTTTTCTGCTTCATCCAGCCGCGACAACCTCGCGGGTATTAGCAGCACCGATCCAGAGTTTTCCAGAAAGATCTATGCTGGTAACATCGACGGCGACGATTATGGAGCACCCGATGGATTGTGGTTCGACAAGGATGGACGGCTGTGGATTCAGACCGATCACAGTACAGGGCTGGCTACCGGCGACTACGGGAACATTGGCACCAACCAGATGCTGTGCGCCGATCCAGCCACGGGGCGGACGCGCCGCTTCCTGACGGCCCCGCCGGGTAGCGAGGTCACCGGGGTGGTCACCACGCCGGACGGCCGTACCATGTTCGTCGGCATTCAGCATCCGGGCGAGGACTGGGCCACTTCGCACACCCAGTTATCGGCCTGGCCAGACAACCAGGCCAACGGCCCGACCACCTTCACCGGCACCGTTCCTGCCAAACCGCGCTCAACGGTCGTGGTGATCACCAAGAACGACGGCGGAGTAATCGGCACCTGACTAGGTATAGTGACAAAAACCATGGATCGGAGAAGGATGCGATCCGGCACAGTCACATTCTGTTCGTTTATTCACCCGCGCACTTTTTGGAATCAAGATCCATTAAGCTATCATTTTGCACATATTGATCTCGGATTCAGCCGCATCGATACACGCATTCGTTACCGGTGGGGCAGTCTCCTCTCTGGGCCGGGTTTCCTACCCCATTGAAAACTGAGCGGGTAATATTGATCCCGAGGCTGCAGATCAAGAGCGGACGTAGCCTAGCAGAGCGCACCCTTGATGCGCGAAATCGGGAAATACACTAGTCCATGCCCGGATGCTGAACTTTTTTCCCTTACGGTCACGGGATGGGAATTCCTCGCGGCGCTTGTCGAGATTTACATATCCCATGACATCACCCCAGCTGTGCAGGCAGTGGTGATGGAGGGGTCGCATTGTCCGCTCGTGGGCTTGCTGCGGGCGCCCGCCCCGAGTCCGGCCGGCCAGAGAGGACAGCGGTTTGCCAGCCCGTGGCGCTCGAGCGAAGCCCACAGGGACCCGAGGGGCTTGGCCCGTGGGGCATGGCCGGGCGGAAGCGCCCTCTGGATGGGCTCAGGGGGGACTGCCCGGGTACTTGCCCTCGGTGCGGCTTTTGTCTCGGGCAGCCTTTCCCAGCCGATGGGCAGCTAGCGCTTGCGGCTTGGGAGCGCAAGCCCCTTGAGCCGCTCCATGATTTCCAGGCGCGCTCGCTCGCGTGTGGCCCGATCTCCATCTTGGCGACACCCGAGGTGATCGGCAAGACCGTACTCAAACTCGGTCTTGAGGTGGCAGGCGGCACCATAAACAACCAAAAAAAACTCTCGCCCTCACGTACCGCAAAGGGAAGGCCCAACAGCAGGCAGCGGCTGCCGAGGACGATGACTCAGTCCTGGAAGTAAGTGATATTGCCTATGAACGGGGTATAACCAGAAAGGGTATGCGGCAAAAGCAAAAAATACCCCGGGCTCTTCTCCATTGACCATTGCTGGTGCTCATGCATACTCATCACCTATATGAAATTTTTGTTTCTTTGGAAATCTTGTAGCACAATTACCTTCCCTCCTGCACCAGCTTGAACCGGCCCATCAGCTCTTGCAGCTGCGCTGCCATCCGGGCCAGATTATCGCCTGCCTGCGCGGTCTGTTGCGCCATCTGCGAGGTCTCGGACGCCACCTCGTTGATATTTGCCACGTTGCGGTTGATCTCCTCCGCGGTGGTGCTCTGCTCCTCGGCGGCGCTGGCGATCTGTGAGTTCATGTCCTTGATGGTGTCTACCATGCGCGTGATGCTCTCAAGCGCCTCACCCGCCTTGGCAGCTTGATCCACCGCCCCGTGCGCGATCCTGCTGCCCTGTTCCATCACCGCCACCGCCTCGTTAGCCCCTGCTTGTAAGCGCTCGATCATCTGCTGGATCTCATGGGTCGACTGCTGAGTGCGAGAGGCAAGGGTGCGCACCTCGTCCGCCACCACGGCAAAGCCCCGTCCTTGTTCACCGGCGCGAGCTGCTTCGATGGCGGCATTCAAGGCCAGAAGATTGGTTTGCTCAGCAATGCCGCGGATGACGTCCAGCACCGTGCCGATGTTGACGCTGTCCTCTTTGAGTCTGGCAACGACCTCGGAGATCCGACCCACCTCACGGGCCAAGGTGCCGATGGTCTTGATGGACTCTTTAACCACCCCATGGCCCCGGCGCGCTTCCGTGTCCGCTTCCTGAGCACCATGGGCGGCATTAGCGGCGTTGCGCGCCACCTCCTGAATGGAGGCCGACATCTCGTTCATCGCTGTCGCCACTTGTTCGGTCTCCTGGTTCTGGCGGGCAATGCCCTGTTTGGCCCGCTCGGTAATGGCCGAAAGTTCCTCGGCGGCCGCAGCCAGCTGGCTGGCGCTTCCCAGGATCTCGCTCACCATTTCCGAGAACGCCTTGCGGGCTTGTGCATACTCCCAAGCCATCCAGGCGAACTCGTCCCGCCCCGGCAGCTTGACTTTGTGGCCGAGGTTTCCGGCAGAAAGGGCCTTGAGCGCTTCCACGATCCATTCCGCCCGCCGACCAGTGACGCTGCCCATATGATGGGCGAGCAGGAAAGTGAAGAGGATAGCGCCCGTTGTTCCGCCTACCACCCAATTGAATGCAGTATCCACCTCCCCGCCGGAGTTTAGCTGGGGCCAGAGGACGAATGCGGCCCCCATGGCCATCTGCAGGGCAGCCACTCCTGCGAGGAGATACATTTGTTGGCGTATACAAAGCCTCTCCAGCAGCGTTCTCATCATTACCCTTCCACCCGTTGCCTCCGCGGGGCTTTGGAGATTGACTCTTGCCCACGGTCATTGCCCGCCTCGTTTACCCGCGGCACACCCGCCCCTCTTCCCGGCATGTGCGCCGTTTTTCTCTCGGCGAAGCGTTGCCAGCTCATTGCCGGCCTTGATGACCCTGTTATCGGCAAACGGAGCGAGATCTTTAAACCACTACTTGAATTCAGAGCGGATGCCTAGCGTCCACGGTTGATAATAGCTGCTGTTCGGTTATTGCTCTATGCTCCTCCGCATCCACCTCGGGTGTAAGATCGCCAAGCGAGCTGTGAGCCGCACGGTGTCGAACTCGCCACGCCAGGCCACGATGATTTCGTGCGTCTGGCGCATCGTGACAAATCCGTGCCCCCTCAGGCACTCGTTACGGAATTTGCCGTTGAACGACTCGATGCAGGCGCTCCCCCATAGGCTTTCCGGGGAGGGTGAAGGACAAGGGACACGCCCTTTGCGCAGGCCTGGGAATCGAGGACCTTGCCCTCGAACTCCGGTCCTTGACCGACGGTGATCGAGCGGGGCAGAGCGCGAGTCTGCAGGAAGCTGCCCGAGTAGGGCGACTTTCGGGCCCCGGTGAGCGATGTGCCGGCCGCGCGCGCCAGGCAGCGCAAGCGCCGGACGCGGCCATGAAGTCCATGGACCCGCTTACACGGTGCGAAACGGTTGAGGCGGGGTTTGCGCTTGAGCGGCCCGATGCGCTTGTGCAGGCGGCTACAGACCGGTGCGAGCGTTAGCGGTAGAGCCGAAAGGATGTCTGGATCAGTCCGCGGGCGCGCCTCAGGACGTAGCGCTGCTCCCTCAGGAGCATTGTGACGGTCTTCCGGCGTGCCTGCAGGCCTATCATTTTCGGCTGAAAAGGCCCTTCAGTGCCGCTTCGTCGAGCTCGGCCTCGGTGGAAAGTTTCTCGAGCTGCCAGACCTCGGGGAGCGCGATGCCGGCGCACTTGGCTATCCCGTTGTAGAAGGCAGCCTTGGAAATCCCGGACTTGCAACAGAGATCGGCGCTCCCTCCCCCTGGCCCCGACCTCCTTCAGCGTCGCGATAATTTGTTCTTCGGTGAAACACTTCTTCTTCATCAGCCCGCTTCCTTCCGCGAGCGGACTCCACTCGTAAGGAGACCAGAATCCGGGGACAGGTCAAAGAAACCTAAGTCAAAGAAAAGGCTCGCCACCAGCAAAAAAGCAGTGTTGCGTCGCGTCCGTCGCCGTCAGCTTCGAGAGCCACGCGGCGCCGCCACCTCGACAGCGCGTAGTCGGGACGCCAGCTTGTCCAGTACGCCGTTCACGTACTTGTGGCCTTCGGTACCACCGAAGGTCTTGGCAAGCTCCACGGCTTCGTTGATCACCACCCGGTAAGGGATCTCGGGATGATGGGCAAGCTCGAAGGCGCCTATCAGCAGGATGCAATGCTCGACGGGCGAAAGCGCGGACGCTGGCCGGTCGAGATGCGGTTGGAGGATCGCCTCCAGCGCCTGCGCCTCACGCGCAACCCCATGGGCCAGGGCTTCGAACAGCGCCCCGTCGGCGTGGGCGAAATCTTTCTGGGCCCGCACTTGTGGCGCAATCGAGTCCATGTCATAGCCCGTGAGGCGCCACTGGTACAACGCCTGTAGGGCGAACTCCCGGGCGCGTCGGCGCGCTGTTTTCATACGATCCGCCGCAGCAGATTCGCCATTTCCATCGCCACCCGGGCGGCTTCCTTGCCTTTCTGCTCGGCGCGGGCGGCGGCCTGGAGATCGTCGTTGGTGGTGAGAACCCCGTTGGCGATGGGAACGCCGGTGTCGAGTTGCACTGACATGATGCCGGATGCGGACTCGTTGGCCACCACCTCGAAATGGTAGGTTTCACCGCGAATCACCGCGCCAAGGGCGACCAGCGCGTCGTAGTTACCAGTGAGCGCGAGCTTCTGCAGGGCAATGGGGATTTCCAATGCTCCCGGCACGGTCACGACGAGGATGTCCCTTTCCCCAACGCCGCTGCTCAGCAGCTCATCCGCGCAGGCGCGCAGCAGGCGTTCTGAAACCTCCAGGTTGAAGCGGCTCATCACAATGCCGATACGGAGCCCCCCGCCTTTTAGTTCCGGAGCCAGTTTCAGGATGTTTTTGTCATGAATCATACTCCCCCCTCAGACCTGATCCGCGGGCTGCAGGTAGCCGGTCACTTCGAGCCCGAACCCAGCCATGCTAGGCATCTTTCGCGGCGCCGCGAGTAGCCGCATGCGGCCAACGCCCAGATCGCGCAGAATCTGAGCGCCGATACCGTAATTGCGTAGGTCGTGCTTAACGCGCGGCAGCACGTGCTCCCCGACCGTGCGGCTGCGCTCCAGCAGCTCCTGGGAAGATTCGGGACGATGCAGCAGGACGATGACTCCGGAGCGTGCCCGTGCTACGGTGGCCATCGCCTGATGCAACCCCCAGGAATGGGTTGTGCCGCCCGCATCCAGCAGGTCGATGACCGAGACGGGCTCGTGGACCCGTACCAGGGTCTCCTCGCCGGGCTCGATGGCCCCTTTCACCAGCGCGAGATGGGTCGCCTCCGAGGTCTTGTCCCGATAAACCACCAGCCGGAAGGGACCGTGCACGGTGGCGAGCGGCCGCTCCAGCACCCGTTCTACCAGGGTCTCGGTGCTCGCCCGGTAGTGGATCAGGTCGGCGATGGTGCCGATTTTGAGGCCGTGGGTACGGGCGAACTCGACCAGATCGGGCAGCCGCGCCATGGAGCCATCGTCCTTGAGGATTTCGCAGATCACCGCCGCAGGGATCAACCCCGCAAGCTGGGCCAGGTCGCAGCCGGCTTCGGTGTGACCGGCCCGCACCAGCACCCCACCCCGCTGGGCCATGAGGGGAAAGATATGGCCTGGCTGCACCAGGTCCTCGGGGCGAGCGCCCGGGGCAACCGCCACCTGCACGGTGCGGGCGCGGTCCGCGGCCGAGATGCCGGTGGTCACCCCCGTCGCCGCCTCGATGGAGACGGTGAAGTTGGTGCCGAGCTGGGAACGGTTGGCTGCTACCATGAGGGGCAGGTTCAACTGCTTGCAGCGCTCCTCGGTCAAGGTCAGGCAGATGAGGCCACGGCCGTACTTGGCCATGAAGTTGATCGCCTCAGGGGTGACGAACTGGGCGGCGAGCACCAAGTCGCCCTCGTTCTCTCGCTCCTCTTCGTCCACCAGGATCACCATGCGGCCGGCACGGACGTCGGCAATGATGTCCTCGATAGGGCTGATGGCGGTCTCGCTCATGGGTGGTACGACTGCAGTCGCTCCACGTAACGGGCGATCAGGTCCACCTCCAGGTTGACCCGAGCGCCTGGGGTCACGGCTTTCAGGGTCGTGGCCTCCAGGGTGAAGGGGATGAGATTCACCGTGAATTCGTCGCCGCCCACTTCGTTCACCGTCAGGCTCACGCCGTGCACAGCAATGGAGCCCTTGCGCGCGATGTAGCGGCCAAGCCCGGCCGGCGCGCGCACCGACAGGGTGTAACACTCACCGCAGCGCTCCCGGCGGGTGACAGTCCCTACCCCGTCCACGTGTCCGGTGACCAGATGCCCGCCCAGGCGATCACCCAACTTAAGGGCCTTCTCCAGGTTCACCTCCCCGAGCGCATCCAGGCCACAGGTGCAAGCAAGGGTTTCCGGGGAAACGTCCACCGTGAAAGTGCCCGGGGCCAGCGCCACCACGGTGAGACAGACACCGTTCACCGCGATGCTTTCGCCAGTTTTCATGTCAGCAAGATCTAGGCCGCCCGGGGCGATGGACAGCCGCAGACCCGCCTCGAGGGGGCTCAAATGCTTGATGCGCCCCACCGCTTCGACGATGCCGGTAAACATGA
>NZ_DAIRTR010000010.1:12345-36469 GCF_036803785.1 Pelomicrobium sp.
ACATGAGGAAGCCTGACGCGAAAGAACAAGATTTGTCATTTTATTCCCTGCCCGGCGTCGGACCAATTTTCTCCTGAACCACCTCGGCCAGGATCCGCAGATCCCCACCCACCAGCCGCACGTCCCGCAGCCGCAGCGCAAGGCGCGCGGAGAGATCATCGGGGACGGCAAGGCTTGCCATCCCCCGAGCGGCATCCCCGAGCAGGCATGGGGCAAGGTAAACCAGGAGCTCGTCTACCAGGGCTTCCTTCAGGAGGGAGCCGTTGAGCCTCGTTCCCGCCTCCACCAGCACTTCGTTGATTCCCCGCTCGCCCAGGAGCCGAAAGAGGGTCGGTAGATCCACTTTCCCCGAAGGATTCGGCACGCACAGGACCTCAGCGCCCCGGTCCTGCAGCCGTTTCGCCGCGTCCTGGTCGTCCCGGGCATAGGCGATCAGCACGGGAGCCCCTGCCAGGACGCGGGCGCTCTCTGGGGTCTCTAGACGGCTGTCCACCACGACCCGTAAGGGCTGGCGGGGCGTCTCGACGTAGCGCACGGTAAGCCGGGGATCGTCTTCCCGCACGGTACCGATGCCGGTCAGGACGGCGCAGGAGCGGGCTCGCCAGTGGTGAGCGTCGCGCCGCGCCGCTTCTCCCGTGATCCACTGGCTCCTGCCGTCGGGAAGGGCCGTCCTGCCGTCCAGACTCGCCGCGATTTTCATCCGCACCCAAGGCCGGCCTCGGGTCATGCGGGACACGAACCCGATATTGAGCGCTCGCGCCTCCTCTTCCAGCACGCCGCATTCCACGGCGATGCCTGCCTGCCGCAGCCGTTCCATGCCCCGCCCCCTCACCCGAGGGTTGGGATCCTCCATGGCGACCACCACGCGCCTCACTCCGGCCGCCACCAGGGCATCGGCGCAGGGAGGCGTACGTCCGTAATGGCTGCAGGGCTCCAGAGTTACGTACACGGTCGCGCCGCAGGCGCGTTCTGCGGCCTCCCGCAGCGCGACAGCCTCGGCGTGGGGCTCGCCGGCGCGGGCGTGAAAACCTCGGCCGACGATTTTTCCGTCCTTTACAATCAAACACCCCACCCGCGGATTGGGCGTGGTGGTGTAAAGGCCTCGCTCAGCCAGGCGCAAGGCTTCGGTCATGAAGCCGTGGTCGTCGGCGCAAGCCATGGCCGTCACGCCCCGCGCTTGATTCGCGGGCGCCGCACTTCCGCGATCACATGCTGGAAATCGTCCACGTCCTTGAAGCTACGATAGACGGAGGCAAAACGGATGTAAGCCACCTTGTCCAGCTTATAGAGCTCCTCCATCACCATCTCTCCGATCTGCCGGGAACGAATTTCCCGCACGCCCAGCGAGAGGACCCGCTGTACCACATTCTTGATCGCGGCTTCCACCTTCTCTGCCGGCACCGGACGCTTGTGCAGCGCTCGCATGAAGCCCGTGCGCAGCTTCTCCATGCTGAATTCCGCCCGATTGCCGTCCGACTTCACCACGGTGGGCATGCGCAGCTCCACCGTCTCATAGGTAGTAAAGCGCTTGTCGCAGCCGAGGCAGCGGCGCCGGCGGCGGATGCTGTAGCCATCCTCGATCATGCGCGAATCCACGACCTGGGTGTCGGGACCCCCGCAAAAAGGACATCTCATGGCAGGAACGGATCGGCTATTGTCCCCAGGAGTTCGCGGGCGAAGCTCCTATGTCTCACGTCTCCGCCCGTAGACGGGAAAGCGTTCGCACAGCCGTAGAACTTCTTTCCCCACCCGCGCGATGACTCCTTCGCTCTCGGGCGCCTCCAGCACATCGGCGATCAGGTTGGCGAGAGCTTCACATTCGAGTTCCTCGAATCCCCGAGTGGTGACCGCTGGCGTGCCGATGCGGATGCCGCTCGTGACGAAGGGCCGCTCCGGGTCGTTGGGAATGGCGTTTTTGTTGACCGTGATACCGACCCGCTCTAGGACTTCCTCGGCCTGCTTGCCGGTCACGCCCTTGGGGCGCAGGTCCACCAGGAAGAGGTGGCAGTCGGTGCGCCCCGAGACGATGCGAAATCCTCGCTCCTGGAGCACCTTGGCCATCACCCGGGCGTTGTCGATCACCTGCTCCTGGTACAGCCTAAACTCCTTGGTGGCCGCCTCTTTGAACGCTACTGCCTTGGCGGCGACCACGTGCATCAGCGGCCCTCCCTGAATGCCAGGGAAGATGGCCGCGTTGAGGACCTTGGCGAACTCCGCCTGGGCCAGAATGAGCCCGCCCCGGGGGCCGCGCAAGGTCTTGTGGGTGGTACTGGTCACGAAGTGGGCGATACCCACGGGACTCGGATAGAAGCCCGCGGCGATGAGCCCCGCGTAGTGGGCGATGTCGGCCAGAAAGTAGGCATCCACCCGATCGGCAATCTGGCGGAAGCGCCTCCAATCGATGATCCTGGAATACGCTGAAGCCCCAGCGATGATCATTCGCGGGCGATGGACTTCGGCCAGGCGCTCCACTTCGTCATAGTCGATCTCCTCGGTGTCCGGGTGAAGGCCGTAGGTCACCGCCCGAAAGGTGCGGCCACTGAAATTGACTTCCGCGCCGTGGCTCAGGTGCCCGCCATGGGCGAGGGACATGCCGAGGATGACGTCCCCCGGCTTGAGCATGGCGAGATACACGGCGGCGTTGGCTTGGGAGCCCGAGTGGGGCTGCACGTTGGCATAGCTGGCATGAAACAAGGCCTTGGCGCGCTCGATGGCAAGCGTTTCGATCACGTCCGCAAACTCGCAGCCGCCATAGTAGCGCTTGCCGGGATAGCCTTCCGCGTATTTATTGGTGAGCACCGACCCCTGGACGGCCAGCACACGGGGACTCGCGTAGTTCTCCGAGGCGATCAGCTCGATATGGCTTTCCTGCCGCCCTTCTTCCGCCGCGATGGCCCGGGCGAGCTCTGGGTCGAATTCTTCCAGACTCTGCTGTTGAGAAACCCACATGGCCCTGTTCAGCCGCTGAAAAAGCGAATAGTTTACCATTCGGCCTGCGGTCAAAATCCGCGACCTATCTTTTTCCGATCTGCGAAAGGAGAAACCGCCTGATGGAAGCCTGGCTGAGCCTCGCGCGGCTGATCGACGCACTGAACGAGCGGGTCGGCCGGGCGGTTCGCTGGCTGGTACTCGCCACCGCCTTGCTGAGCGCCGCCACCGCCTTCGCCCGCTACGCATTTCACGCAAGCTCCAACGCCGCGCTCGAGCTCCAGTGGTACCTGTACGCCCTGATCTTCCTGCTCGCCGCCGGCTACACGCTGAAGCACGACGGCCATGTGCGCATCGACGTCCTGTTTGCGCGGCTCTCCCCCCGCGCCCAGGCCTGGATCGACCTCGCCGGAGGACTTCTCATGCTCCTGCCCATGGCGCTGATCATCCTGGGGCTTTCCTGGCACTCCTTTGCTCTGTCGTTCCAGATTCGGGAAATGTCGCCCGATGCGGGCGGGCTGCCGCGCTGGCCCATCAAGCTGGCGATCCCGGTGGGCTTCGCCTTGCTCGCGCTGCAAGGCGTGGCCGAAATCATCAAGCGCCTCGCCTACCTGCGGGGAAACATCTCCGATCCGCGCGCGGCCTGCCCTGAGGCCGATGGAGCCAAGCGGCCGCCCGAGGAGGCCGTCTGATGCCTTTCGAGCTCATGGCCCCGCTCATGTTCGGCGGGCTCGTGATATTGCTCCTCACCGGCTATCCGGTGGCCTTCGCCCTGGCGGCCAACGGGCTGCTGTTCGCCCTGATCGGGACCGAGCTCGGCTTTTTCAAGCCCGACCTGCTACAGGCGCTGCCCGAGCGCATCTTCGGCATCATGTCCAACCAGACCCTGTTGGCGATTCCCTTCTTCACCTTCATGGGCCTGATCCTGGAACGCAGCGGCATGGCCGAGGATCTGCTGGACACCCTGGGACAGCTCTTCGGCCGGCTGAGGGGCGGTCTCGCCTATGCGGTGGTCCTCGTGGGGGCATTGCTTGCCGCCACCACTGGCGTGGTGGCGGCTTCGGTGATCGCCATGGGGCTCATTTCCCTACCGGTGATGCTGCGCTACGGCTACTCTCCCGCCCTCGCCTCGGGCGTCATCGCCGCCTCCGGCACTCTGGCCCAGATCATCCCCCCCTCCATCGTCCTCATCGTCATGGCCGACCAGCTCGGCGTATCGGTGGGGGATATGTACGAGGGGGCGCTGCTCCCAGGGCTCGCGCTGGCGGGCCTATACCTCGTCTACGTGCTGCTAGTCACCCTCTTCAGACCCCGGGCCGCACCGGCCCTGCCGGCGAACGCCCGCACGAGCTCTGGATCGATTCTCGCCCGGCGGGTGCTGGTCTCTCTGGTACCTCCCCTCATCCTCATTTTCCTCGTGCTCGGCACCATCTTCCTCGGCGTGGCCACCCCCACCGAGGGTGGCGCCATGGGAGCCGTGGGTGCCCTCGCCCTCTCCCTCGCCAAGGGGAGGCTCACCCTGCCCCTGCTCAAGCAGGCGATGGACGCCACCGCCCGACTTACCAGCTTCGTGATCTTCATCCTCATCGGCTCCACCGTGTTCAGCCTGGTCTTCCGGGGCGTAGACGGAGACTTGTGGGTCGAGAGTCTCCTGGGAGACCTTCCCGGCGGCGTAGTGGGCTTCCTAGTGGTGGTCAACGCGATCGTTTTTCTGCTGGCGTTCTTCCTCGATTTCTTCGAGATCGCCTTCATCCTGGTGCCCCTCCTCGCACCAGTAGCGGAGAAGCTGGGAATCGATCTGGTCTGGTTCGGCGTGCTGCTGTCGGTCAACATGCAGACTTCTTTCATGCACCCGCCCTTTGGCTTTGCCCTGTTTTACCTGCGCAGCGTCGCGCCCAAGGAGGTGAGAACGACCGACATTTATTGGGGTGCAATCCCCTTCGTCCTCATTCAACTCGTCATGGTGGGCTTAGTGATCGCATTCCCGGGGCTCGTGCTTGGCCCGGCGGGGCGTTAGGCTTCCTCAACGACCGGCGGTTCAGAGGAGAAGAAGAAACTCGCGGTCGTTCTCATTCGCCCGTTCTACGGCGTCTTCTGGGGAAAAGCGAAGCTCGCGTAGGAAAGCTCCGCCACGGTGAACCACTGGTACTGCTCCTCGCGGAACGCTTTCCACTGGGCGTAGATTTTGGCGAAGATGGGATTCCTGGCCGCCTCTTCTTCGTAGAGCTCGAAAGCACTCTTCAAAGCCGCCTTCATCACGTCCTCGGGAAAAGCGCGCAGCTGCACTCCCTGTTTGATGAGCCGCCGCAGGGCCGGCGGATTTTTCGCATCGTATTCGGCGAGCATGTGCAAGTGGGCTTCCGCAGCCGCCGTCTCGAAGGCCTGTTGATAGTCCTTGGGTAGCTTTTCCCATTCCTTGAGGTTCACATAGAAGGAGACCTGGGCTCCCGGCTCCCACCATCCGGGATAGTAGTAAAACTTAGCCACTTTGTAGAAGCCGAGCTTTTCGTCGTCGTAAGGACCGACCCATTCCGTGGCGTCGATGGTGCCCCGCTCCAGGGCCGGGTAGACATCGGCCCCCGCCAGGGTCTGGGGCACCACCCCCAGCCGCGCCATGATTTCGCCGCCGATGCCCGGGATGCGCATCTTCAAGCCCTTTAGGTCGGCGAGGGACTTTACCTCCCGGCGAAACCAGCCCGCCATCTGGGCACCGGTGCTGCCGCCCGGAAAGTTGACGATGCCGTAGTCGCGGAAGAGCTCCCGCAGCGCGGCGAGTCCGCCGCCCCGGTACATCCAGGCGTTCTGCTGCCGAGCGCTCAATCCGAAGGGTAGGCAGGTGTCGAAGGCGAAGGCCTTGTTCTTGCCCACGTAGTAGTAGCTTGCCGAGTGGCCGCATTCGACGGTACCCTGCTGGACCGCATCGAGCACCTGCAAGCCCGGCACGATCTCGCCCCCGGCGAAGGGCCGGATCTGGAACTTGCCGCCGGTGAGCACCGCCACCCGCTTGCAGAACGCTTCGGTGGTGCCGAACAAGGTATCCAGGCTCTTGGGAAAGCTGGAAGCGAGGCGCCAGCGTACTGCGGACTGGGCCCGGACGATCGCCGGCGCGGCAAGCGCCCCCGCTGCGGCGAGGCTGAGACCTGCGTGTTTCATGAATGAGCGTCGTTTCATCGTGTCCTCCTTGTGGGCGTTCTCGCCCCTCGATCTGCCCCGGGCGGTGTTCTGCCGCCCGGCTCACAGGGCGCCTGCCTCCTTGAGCAAGGCGGCAAGGGTCTCTGCCATGCGGCGGTAGCCTTCTTCATTGGGATGGAGGGCATCGGACTTAAGCCCCGGGGAGTAAAGCACGTCCTTCACCACCTCTTCTTCCAAGGGGATGCCGAACTCCCGGGCAATGTCCCGATAGAAAGGAGGCGGGTCGGCCAGGAGCGCCGGGCGCGGCACCGCGATCAGCACCACGTCGGCGCCCCGGCTGCGGATCAGCCGCACCATGGCCCTCAGGTTGTCCGCGATCTCCTCTTCTCCCACCTGGCGCAGCATGTCATTGCCCCCAGGCACAGCAGCACCAGCCGGGGTTTCACCGTCTCCAGCACCGCGGGAAGCCGCGCCAGGGCACGGGCCGTGGTCTCCCCCGGCACGCCGGCGCTCACCACTTCCCGCCCGATCAGGCGGCTCAGCACAGCCGGATAGCTCCGATCCTCCGGGGCGCCAGAGCCGAAGGTGAGGCTGTCGCCGAAAGCGAGGACCACGTCCGCGGGCGCCAGGGGCGCAAGCCGGGGAGGCGGCCTGTCACAGGCCGCAAGGACGATGAACACCAATCCCAGGGTGAAGAACGCGCCCGCACCGCGACCGCCGTGCACCCGGCTCACTCGCCGGCCACGGTCATGTGCTCGATGAGGATGGAGCCGCATTGCTTGGAGCCGCGCACCACCACGTCGTTACCCACTGCGGCGATGGTGCGGAACATGTCGATCAGATTGCCGGCGATGGTGATCTCCTGCACCGGATAGGCGATCTCTCCCCCCTCGACCCAATAGCCCGCCGCCCCCCGGGAGTAGTCGCCGGTGACCAGGTTGACTCCATGACCCAGGAGCTCGGTCACCACGAGCCCCGTGCCCAGGGCCTTGAGCAGTCCGGCGAAGTCGAGGGGCCCGCCTGCGAGCAGGAGGTTGTGGTTGCCCCCCGCGTTGCCGGTGGAGCGTAGCCCCAGCTTGCGGGCCGAGTAGCTGCCGAGAAAGTAACCTTGCAACACCCCGTCCTTCACCACGTTTCGGTCCCGGGTCGCCACGCCCTCTTCGTCGAAGGGGGCGCTCGCTAGCCCTCGCTTCAAGTGCGGTCGCTCGTCGATCTGGACGAGGGGCGCAAACACCGGCTCCCCCAGGCGATCCAGCAGGAAGGAGGCCCGGCGGTAAAGATTACCCCCGCTCGCCGCCGCCACGAAATGGGAAAGGAGGCTTGCAGCGACCGGTGCCTCGAACAAAACGGGGGCTTCCCGGGTGGGCAGCCGGCGCGCCCCCAGCCGGGCTACCGCCCGCTCCCCTGCCCGCCGGCCCACCGCCGCCGCGGGCTCCAGATCCTCGGGACTGCGGGCGCTGCTGTACCAATAATCCCTTTGCATGGCCTCGTCCTGGCCAGCGATGACCGCGCAACTGATCGAGTGGCGGGTGGCCGGGTATCCCCCCATGAAACCCAGGCTGTTGGCATAGACGAACCGGGAGGCCTGGACAGAAACGGTGGCCCCTTCCGAGTTGCGGACCTCCTTGTCCACCGCGAAGGCTGCCTCCTCGCAAGTCTTGGCGAGCTCGACGGCCGACTCCACAGGCAGAGACCAGGGATGGTACAAGTCCAAATCGGGGATGTCCCGGGCCAGGAGATCCTCGTCAGCGAGGCCCGCGCACTCGTCGGCGGCGGTATGGCGGGCGATGGCGAGGGCCGCCTCCACCGCCTGGCGCACCGCCTCGGGGTCCAGGTCCGAAGTGCTGGCATGGCCTCGGCGCTTGTCCAGAAACACGGTGACGCCAAGCCCCTTGTCTCGGCTGTACTCGAGGGTCTCTACATCCCCCATGCGCACGGTCACGGTCTGGCCGTAGCCCACCGAGACCTCCACCTCGCATGCGCTCGCGCCCTGACGGCGCGCGCGCTCCAAGGCGTCCCGGGCGATCTCCCGCAACTGCTCATCGCTGTGGGAAAAGTCGCTTTCGTTCATGGAACAAGGGCGCTTCGAAAATTCGTTATCATATCAGGCTGGAGCGAAGCCCAGGCGCCCATGAACCAGGATTTGATCCTCAGCAAGACCAAGATGAAGCAGCGCATGCACGAGTTGCAGGCGCTGGGGGAAACCCTCACCCGCCTGAGCGAAGCCCAGCTCGCCCAGCTCGCCCTCCCGGAAACCCTGCGGGAGGCGGTGCAGGAAGCCAAGCGCATTCGCTCGTTCGAGGCCCTGCGGCGCCAAATCCAGTACATCGGACGGCTCATGCGCACGGTGGACGACACGGCGATCCGGGAGCAGCTGGCGGTATGGGAGGGAAGTTCCGCTCGCCACACCGCCTGGCTGCATACGGTGGAGCGCTGGCGGCTCCGACTCCTCGAAAGCGAGGACGCGGCCCTTACGGAAATCAAGCGGATGTACCCCGCCGCCGACACAGGCCGGCTGCGCGCCCTGGTGCGCAACGCCCGCCAGGAGCGGCAAGCGGGTAAATCCCCCCGGGCGTTCCGCGGCCTGTTTCAGGAGCTCAAGCGCCTAATTCCCGAACCCGAAGTGGGCAAAGCCCCCCACGCCGGCGACCGAAGCGATTGAGCTTTCAACGCCCAGAAGAAACCCATGGCGCAAGAACTGGTAATCGGACTGGTGTCGGTGAGCGACCGGGCTTCCCGGGGGGTGTACCAGGACCAGGGTATCCCGGCCCTGGAGGCTTGGTTTCGCGCCGCTCTCAAAAACCCCCCGTGGCGCACCGTAACCCGCCTTATTCCCGACGAACAGCCAGTCATCGAAGCGACGCTACGGGAACTGGTGGACGAGCAGGGCTGCCATCTAGTCCTTACCACCGGCGGCACGGGGCCCGCGCCCCGGGACGTCACCCCGGAGGCGACCCTGGCGGTGGCCGATCGGGTCATGCCCGGCTTCGGAGAGCAGATGCGCCAGATCAGCTTGAGGTTCGTGCCGACTGCGATCCTCTCCCGCCAGGTGGCAGTGATCCGCAAGAGTTGCCTGATCATCAACCTGCCCGGCCAGCCCAAGTCCATCCAGGAGACGCTGGAAGGATTGAAAGGGCCCGGCGGAGAAGTCATCGTGCCGGGGATCTTCGCCGCCGTGCCCTACTGCATCGACTTGATCGGTGGGCCTTACATCGAGACCCACGAGCAAGTGGTCAAGGCGTTCCGGCCCAAATCAGCCCAGCGCCCCCCCGCTTGAAGATAGACCGGCCTCAGCGCACCTTCATCACGCCCGGGATGCCATCGAATCGGGCACCCGTGCCCACCAACTGGGCGGAGCGTACGGTGTAGACGAAGTTGCGGTGATCCAGGCTGTCCCGGGGCTTGGCCGCGATTTCGGCGTGGGGATAAGCGAAGTAGGGCAGTCCCAAGGCCGCCGGTTGAGGCTTGAGGGACAACCGCTCCCAGTAGTTGAGCACCACCCAGTTCATTTCCCAGCTGCCGAAGAAGCGGTTCTTGAGGTCGATGAGGCGGGGATCGGTCGCGGGCAAGCCGCTTTCGAAAGCCGCCCGCAGCACGTTGGCCGGATCCACGGGCACCCAGCCCACCCCTGCCAAGTAAAGCTCCGCCCGCACTTCCTGCCCCTGGCTCACGTCCCCGTAGGCCCCCAAGGCAGGGGAAAGCCGGGAACGGTCCAGGGCGATGCCGAAGGCGAGCCGGGCAGGAATGCCGCTCGAGCGGGCGAGGGACACCAGTAAGGCGCTCAGGTCGGCGGAGCCGCCGGCAAGCTTTCCGGCCTTGAGCATGGCGGCCACATTCCCCGTACCGCAGCCGCGCACCTGGGGGTCGTAGGCTGCGTTGGCCACCACCCAGTCGTAGATGGCCCGGGCCCGCTCCAGGGGAGCACCTGCCCCCCGGGTGACCTCTTTCGCGAGCTGGCGGGTCACCTCATCCACCGGGATGAGACCGGTGCCCGTGAGGAAGGCCCGTGCCTCGGAAGGAAGCGGCCCGGCGCCTGCGGCCCTGCCCAGATCCACCTTCCGATCCAGGGTCTTCACGATAGTGCTCACCTCCAAGGTGCGGGGACCCGGCCGGGTCCATTCCGCGTAGACCATGGGCACGGCGGTTGCTTTCAAGGGGTCGAAGTCGACCTTTTGCGCGTTTCCCGACCAGATCGTGCCTTGGTTGCGCTGGTAGATCGAATCGCCGAGCAGGGGGATCGGAACCCACAGCCGGGCGGGCGCCGGCGATTCGGGCAGCTCGATGCGGTAGCTCAGCCGGTAGCTATTCCACGCCCCCAGGTCGTCCAGGGCCGCCCAGGCCCGGGGTGATGCCAGGGCCGCCGCGGAACCAACGCCGAGGAGTCTGATAAAATTTCTGCGATTCACGTGCGCCTCCCTATTGCCCATTCCTCCTCAGACCGAGACCCCCGTTCAAGTTTAGCAAGTTTTATTCCCTGTCCAACGGATCCGTCCATGACCTCCGCCACCGAAGCGCCCCTGCTGGCGTCCATCGAGATCGAAACCGCCCCGCAGCCCCGCTTCGCCGTCATTTGGATGCATGGGCTGGGGGCCGACGGCCATGACTTCGTGCCCATCGTGCACGAGCTGGGGCTACCGGCCGCACCTGGCGTGCGCTTCATCTTTCCCCACGCCCCCCTGCGGCCCGTGACCATCAATGGGGGCTACGTCATGCGGGCCTGGTACGACGTGCTGAGTCCGGGGTTCACCCAGCGGGAAGATGCTTCAGGGATACGCGCTTCCCAGCAGGCCATCGATGCCTTGATTGCCCGGGAAGCGAGCCGGGGAATCGACCCGGCGCACATCGTGCTGGGAGGCTTTTCCCAAGGGGGGGCCATGGCCCTACACACGGGCTTGCGCCACGGCCTGCGCCTCGGCGGAATCGTGGCCCTATCCACCTATCTGCCCTTGGCAGAGAGTCTGCCTGTGGAAGCGAGCCCGGCCAATGCCCGGGTCCCGATTTTCATGGCCCACGGGAGCCACGACCCTTTGATCCCCTTGTCTCTCGCCGTAGGCTCCCGGGAGCGGCTCGTGGCGATGGGCTATTCGGTGGAGTGGCGCGTCTATCCCATGCAACATTCCGTCTGCATGGAGGAAATCGCCGACATCGGCGCCTGGCTGCGCCGCAGGATGGGGACAGACTGAGGGATCCCTCCTGGAGCTTAACCCTCGTCGCCTTTCTGTACCCGAAAGCGGCCCAGGTCGAACTCGTCCCCCTGCGCTTCCAGGGCCATGGGGACGAGGAGGCGAACTTCTCCGTCCAGGTCCATCCGCAACCGCCGCCCGAGGGCGTACAGTCCCCCCTTGAGCACCAGCCGAATCTCGTCCCGAACCGCCTCCTCTCCCAGTAAGATGCCCTGCTGGGCTTCCCTTCCTGCCCGCGTCGCCGGGAACGTGCCCCCCTCCACCTCCAAGCCCACTAGCCGCACCCCATGGGCGAGGGTTTCTACCCCTACCTGGGACGGCTCTCCCCGGATCAGCCGGCGTACCACCCCTACTCCCCAGCGCTCGGTTCCTTCCGGCTGATGGGCGAGGAGCGCCCCGACCTGGAGCCGCTCCCCGTCCCGACGGGATATTCGGGCGCTGAAGCCACCCCGGCTGATGTCGTTCGCAATCCAGCGCTGGAGCTTGTCACCAAGGACCGCTTCGAGCCCGTGCAGCGCCTGCACGATCCGATCGAACCCGGTCACCACCCGCAGCGGGACGGCGGCCGGGTGGCGGACCTCGCGGCGCAGGGGCGGCTGGGGTGACCAGTGGCGCTCCAAATGGCGTAAGACATCGATCACCTGGGACGGATCGAGGCACAACCCGCCGTCCACTTCTGGCGGAACGCCGCGGCGGGCCACCTTGTCCATGAGGCGAGAGAGCTGGGACCAGGCTTCCCCGGGGCTCAGGAACACCCGATGGGGTTTTGCCCGCGCCGTGGGGCTTACTCGCCCCGGTGGTCCCGGGTGTGCCAGGTCGAAGCAGTAGACCACGCTGGCCCCCTCGTACCTGGCCAGGCGGAAGTGCTCCGCCAGGTGGCCCGCCAGCCGCTCGGTGATCTCCAGCCTCACGGGGGAAAGGGCGTCAGGGGCCGCCAACCAGAGCATCAACGCCTTGAGCAGCTCCTGCACGGGCGGTGCGGGAGGGGCCCCCGAATAGAGTTCTACGGGCGTATGCAAAATTTCCCAGCGCTCGCCGAAGCGGTAGATCGCCGCGAGCCCCTGCCACACTTCGGGGGAAGGGGCGTGGTAGCGCATGAGGGTCCACTTGAGCTGCTGCCCGTAGGCACGAAACGCGCGAGCGACGGCAAGGGGCAGCAGCGTCGTGTTGGAGATCTCCCGAGCCGAGGAAGCGACCTGGGCCAAGGCTGAACGATAGGCCTGGGCGAGGGTGGACCAGAACGCGGCGAGGAGATTTCCCAGACGGTGCTCCTGGAAGGGTCCCGTGCCCGCCACCCCGAGGAAATCCCGCGTGAGGCGCCGCTCCCGGCGCTGGGCGGCCTCGTCCAGGAGGCAATAGCGCTGGAGGCGCTCGCCGGCCCGAAAGCCCTCGGTTTCCGCCACTGAGCGAATCCAGTGGTTGATGTCCTCCAGGGCGCCGAAGGCATCCCGCAACTCCAGCTCTGCCAGGATGCGCCGCGTCTCTTTGAGCTGCGCCATTGGGTGATCGGGCTTGCTGCCAAAGCGTCCCAGCATTTTTCGCCTCCCTCCCCTTAAACAGCCTCCCTCAAAGCGGCCCGCCGCCCGCGCTCCACATCCACGCCGGCCAGCACGGCCATGCCCGCGAGAAAAAAAATTCCCATGGAGAGCATGGCGAGCCGATGGTCGCCAGCCGTGACCCAGGTGATGATCCCGTAGGTAATGGGACCGAGAATCGCCGAGAGTTTGACCGCCAGTCCCCATAAACCGAAGAATTCTGCCCGACGCGTGGCCGGGCTGAGGTAGCCCACCAGGGCCCGTCCCGCCGACTGGGCGCTCCCGAGGCACAGGCCTGCCAGATTCGCCACGGTCCAGAAAAGACTTCGGGTGTCGGCCCACCCGGCGAGCACCGCGGTTGCCAGCCAACCGAGCAGGATCAGGCTGACGGCCGCCTTGTGGCCGATTCGGTCCTGGAGGTAGCCGAAGGCGAAGGCGCCCACTGCGGCGGTCACGTTCACCACCAGGATCAGAAGCAGGGTCTCCTGGGTCCCGAACCCCATGGCCTGCTGGGCATACACCGCGGCCAGGGCCACCACGGTCTGGATGCCCGCCTGATAAAACACTACGCACAGGAGAAACCGACCGAGGTCGCGAAACTCTCTCGCCCGCGCCAGGGTTTGCCGGAGCCGGGCAAAGCCATCCCGGGCGAGGCTCAAGGGGCCCGCCGCCTGGGGCTTCGCCCGCTCCCGCAGGAAGGCAAAGGTGGGAATACTCGCCAAGGCGAACAGGCCCGCGGTAATCACCATGGTGATGGGCACGAACTGCTCTGCCGTCTGGCCCCGCGCCTCCGCCCAGGCCACATAACCCAGGCACGCCCCGAGGCTCACCAGTCCTCCCAGGTAACCCAGGGCCCAGCCCCAGCCGGACACCTTACCCAAGGCCGGGCCCCGGGCCAGCTCGGGGAGGAAGGCGGCGATCAGGTTTTCGCCGCTGCCGAAGAAAAAGTTGCTCAGGATGATGAGGGCAGCGCCCAGGGCGAGATCGCCCCGGCCCACCAGGGCCAGGGCCGCCGTGAAGGCGACGCAGCCCACGGTGGTGAGCAGCAGAAGGGGTTTCTTCACCGCCCGGGCATCGGCCAGGGCGCCGATCAAGGGCGCCGTGACGATGATGAGGGCATAGGAGATGCCAAGGCTCGCCGTCCAGGCAAAGCTGCCCCAGGGCGCGTTTTCCGCCACCACGGCCACGAAGTAGGCATTGAACACGGCAGTGATGACCACCGTGGTATAGCCGGAGTTGGCGAAGTCGTACATGGCCCAGGCCCAGACCTCGATGGGCCGCACACCGCAGGCGAGAGCCAGGCTGGACGGGGAGGCGTCGGATTCGGAGGCGCGGTTCATGGGGGGCCAGCGGCCGGCCGCGCCATTATGGCACAGGGGTGTCCCCCTTTCGTTTGCGGGCCGGAGGAATCAGGAGGAAGGTCGCCAGGACCACCAGGGCGAAGCCCACGTAGAGCAGGGTGAAAACCCAAGGAGGCGCGTCCCAGTAGAGCACCGCGTGCAGAATCCGGGCGATGAAGCCCTTCTCCGTCTCTCGTCCCCGCAGGGCGTCCTCCCACACGGTGAGGGGGCACATGACGCCTACCAGTGCCTCGCCGGCCACGAACAAGATCGCGCCCAGGTGGGTGACCCGGAAGCCGAAGTGGCGCGCGAGGGGCCAGCCCCGCCAAGCGCCGACCCAAACGAAAGCCAGGCCGCCCACCACGAACAGCACGAACAAGGCGTGGAGGACAAGAATGAGGTCGGCGAGCCAATCCATGGCCACCCCATGGCGGGATCAATCGCCGCGGGCTACTGGCCGGGCAGGATCCGTACACCACTCGCTCCAGGAGCCGGGATAGAGCCGGGAGCCGGCGAGCCCAGCCACTTCCATGGCGAGCAAGTTGTGGCAGGCGGTCACCCCAGAGCCGCAGCAGTGGACCACAGCGTTCGGGGCGGTGCCCCGCAGCAAAGAGACAAACGCTTGCCGCAGCACCTCCGCCGGCTTGAAGCGTCCATCCGGACCGAGGTTTTCCATGAAGTGGCGGTTGACGGCGCCGGGAATATGGCCGGCCACCGGATCCAGGGTTTCGTTTTCGCCACGGAAGCGCTCCGGGCTGCGGGCATCCAGCAGCCGCACAGCGGGATCGCCCAGATGGGCTTCGATATAGGCCGCGTCGACCGCTACCGCGCCCGGGCGTTCCACGAAACGCTTGGGCACTCGGGCCCGTGACTCAGTGCTGACGGGCCTCGCCTCGGCCACCCATCGGGCGTAACCCCCATCCAGCACCGCCACCGCCCCGTGGCCCATCCAGCGCAACAGCCACCATAGCCGGGCGGCGAAGGGCCCAGGGCCACCGTCATAGGCCACCACCTGGATGCCTTCGCCCACCCCCAGGCGTCCCAGGCGTTGCGCAAAGGCACGCGGATCCGGCAGCGGATGCCGGCCATTGCGGCCGGTCTTCGCGCCCGAAAGATCCCGTTCCAGATGCAGATGGATGGCCCTCGGGAGGTGGCTGGCGGCGTACGCCCGTTCCCCCGCCGCCGGCTCGAGGAGATCGTGGCGGCAGTCGAACACGATCCAGGAGGGATCGTCCAGGTGGCGGGCCAGAATCTCGGGGGAAACCAAGGTGGTGTAGGGCATCGGCGCGCTCCCGGGCGGATCGCCTCCTACCGCGCCGCCCCATCGCCAGGCCCCGGCGCCTCCCCTTCCGCGGTGCCGTCTTCTGTCACCCAGGCGTAGGCTGTCTCGTAATCATCGAATACCCGGATGTCCGCGTCTACGAAGAGCCGTTGCAGCCACGCGCTCCAGGCAATCCACTGGTTCGAGGTCACGACGGCAATGCGTCCGATATCGCGGGCGTGATCCCGAGAAAACTTAATCTCCTCCCACGCCACATCCAGGGTATAGCGCACCATGTCCCGCAAGTCGAGCAGAAGATTCGCCTGCCCGTGGAATTTGATCTCGTAGAGCAGGTGCTCCTCGAGCTCCTTGAAGTCAGCCAGGGTGAACTCACCCAGCACCGCCACGTTGACCAGGCTGTCGGACTGCTCGATGGTGATCATGGGGCATTGCCTCGTCTCGGGCCAAGTTTATTGAAAGACCTGTCGTGCCGGCAAACCTCCTCCGCCTACCGCTTCAGGGCCGGTTCCAGCTCCCGCCGCAGGAACTCATGCAGGTGGATCATGCCATCCTCGAGCGGCGACTGGTATGGCCCGGCATCGTCCTCGCCCCGCTCGTATAGGGCCTTGCGGCCTCGGTGCAGGAGGGTGCAGATCTGGGCGTCCTCCGCCGCCGACTCGAGATAGGCGGCCTGGTGGGCCTCCTTGAGCTCGGTCTCGAAATAGGCCACGTCCTCGGGATAGTAGAATTCCACCACGTTGGTGGTGTGATCGGGCGAGCGCGGGACCAGCGTGCTCACTACCAGGCAGTGGGGATACCACTCCATCATGACGTTGGGATAGTAGATGGCCCATAGAGTCCCGTACTTGGGCATCTCGCCACCGGTGTAGCGCAGCAGCGCGTCGCGGTAGCGGGCATACTTGGGCGAGCCGGTCTTTTGCAGCTGGTTCTTAACACCCATGTATTGGATCGACCAGCGCGCTCCGAACTCCCAGCGAAAGTTGCCCGCATCGACGAAATCCCGCAAACCCGGATGGAACGGCTCCACGTGGTAGAGCTCGAGGTAGATTTCGAGAAACGTCTTCCAGTTGAAGGGGCACTCGTCGATCACGGTGCGGTCGTAGACGTAACCGTTGAAATCATAGTCAGCTGCCGCGCTAAAGTCCTTGAGATCTTCGGCGGGGTCCCGGGGCCCAGCGAAGAGCATCCCGTTCCAACGCCTCAAGGAGGTTTTAGGCAGCGACGCACAGGGCGTGGCAGCGAATTCCGGGGCTCCCAGCAGCGTCCCGTCCAAGGCATAGGTCCAGCGGTGCAGGGGACAGACGATGTGCCGGGCGTGGCCCCGCCCTTCCAGCAATAGTCCTTGTCGATGGCGGCAGACGTTGGACATGAGCGCCACGCCCTGCTCGTTGCGCACCAGCATCTTCGCGTGGCCCATCCATTCCAGGGTGAGATAGTCGCCGGGATTGGGTACCATCAGTTCGTGACCCACGTATCCAGGCCCCTGGTCGAACAGGAGGCGGCGCTCCAATTCGAACACCCTGGGATCGAAGTACCAGGCCATGGGCAAGGGCTGGGTCGCCTTGACGAGCTCGCTCAGATTGGAGATGTCGCTCATGGGAAACGGATCCTCCGAAGAGAAGATTCGAAAAGCGCCATGGTAACCAAAATGCCCGTCCCTCGCGCATCGGCCGGTTGAGGACCTGCCCGCTCAGGCCCCCAGGGGTTTCGTTGACCGGACGATTCCCTATAGGCTATGTTCATCATTTTTTCCGCGAACCTTTCGATGGCTCAACCCGCTGACCGCCCGGCTACCCCTGAGCCCGCAAGCCCAGGGACTGTGCCGGCGAGCTTCGAGGCGGCTCTCGCCGAGCTGGAAGCGATCGTCGCCCGCATGGAAGAAGGCCAGATGCCCCTGGAAGAGTCCTTGGCGGCGTACAAGCGCGGGACCGAACTGCTGCAGTATTGCCAGGCCCGGCTCAAGGATGCCCAGCAACAAGTGCGCATACTGGAAGCCGGCACGCTGCAGGACTTCCAGGTGGACGATTCCCGCTGACCGCCTGCCTCTGGCGCGCAGGTGCGAAAGAGCTCGAGCTTTGACCATGCCCGGAACGAACAGCGATTTCCAGTCCTGGGCGCGCAGCCGCCAAGCCCTGGTGGAAGAGGCCTTGAACCGACTGTTGCCGCCGGCGGAGGTGGCGCCCCAGCGGCTGCACCAGGCGATGCGTTACGCGGTTCTGGGAGGCGGCAAGCGGGTGCGGCCACTGCTGTGCTACGCCGCGGGCGAGGTGAGCGGCGCCGAGCTGGAGCGACTGAGCACCGCCGCAGCCGCCCTGGAGCTGATCCACGTCTATTCGCTGGTGCACGACGACCTGCCCTGCATGGACGACGATGTCCTGCGCCGAGGAAAACCCACCTGTCACGTGGAATACGACGAGGCCACCGCCCTCCTCGCTGGCGATAGCCTGCAGAGCCTGGCGTTCCAGCTGCTGGCCGAGTACCGGGTGGCCGACTCCCCCCAGACCCAGCTGCGCATGCTGGAGCATCTGGCCCGAGCCGCCGGCTCCCGAGGCATGGCGGGCGGCCAGGCGATCGACCTGGAAGCCACCGGCAAGACCCTGACGCTTCCGGAGCTGGAATTCATGCACATCCACAAGACCGGCGCGCTGATCCGTGCCTCCGTGATCCTAGGGGCAAACTGCGGCCGGGCGCTTGCGTCCAAGGACATGGACCGGCTGGACCACTTCGCCAAGCGCATCGGCCTCGCCTTTCAAGTGGTCGACGACGTGCTCGATGCCCAGTCCACCACCGCCACCCTGGGCAAGACCGCCGGCAAGGACGCACGCCAGGGCAAACCCACTTACGTGTCCACGGTGGGGGTGGAGGCGGCCCGGGCCATGGCCCAGGAGTTGAAGCGGGAAGCGGTGGAAAGCCTCGCCCCCTTCGGCGAACGGGCCCGGCGGCTGCGGGAGCTCGCCGAGTACATCGTGGGCCGCGAGTTTTGACCCTTCCCCCATGTTCGAATTGCTGAAAAGCATCCAGGATCCGAAGGATCTGCGCGCCCTGTCGCGCCAGGATCTCCATGTCCTGGCATACGAGCTGCGGGAGTATCTGATCCAGCTCGTGAGCCGCACCGGCGGCCACCTCTCCTCCAACCTGGGGACGGTGGAGCTCACCATCGCCCTGCATTACGTGTTCGACACACCCCACGACCGCCTGGTGTGGGACGTGGGCCACCAGACCTACGGTCACAAGATCCTGACCGGGCGACGCAGCCTCATGGATCGCCTGCGCATGGAAGGCGGGCCTTCGGGCTTTCCGCGCCGCAGCGAGAGCGTCTACGACACCTTCGGCACCGCCCATTCCAGCACTTCCATCAGCGCCGCCCTGGGCATGGCGGTGGCGGCCCAGCGGGCCGGGGTCAAGCGTCACGTGGTGGCGGTGATCGGCGACGGCGCCATGACGGCTGGCATGGCCTACGAAGCGCTCAATAACGCCGGGGCCATGGACGCCGATCTCCTGGTGATCCTCAACGACAACGAGATGTCCATCTCGGAGAACGTGGGCGCCATGAACCGGTACCTGGTACGCCTGCTCTCGAGCCGCTTCTACCACCAGGCTCGAGAGGCGGGACGTAGGATGCTCGAGAAGCTGCCCCCCGTGCTGGAATTGGCCAAAAAGGCCGAGGAACACGTGAAGGGCATGGTGATGCCCGGTACCCTGTTCGAAGAGCTGGGCTTCAACTACATCGGGCCCATCGACGGCCACGACCTGGACACCCTGATCGAGACGCTGGAAAACATCAAGCGCCTGGAGGGCCCCCAGTTCCTGCACATCGTCACCCGCAAGGGAGCCGGCTACAAGCTGGCGGAGGACGATCCCATCCTGTACCACGGGGTGAGCAAGTTCGACCCGGCCCAGGGCATCCAGTCGGCCAAAGGCGGGGGATCGCCCACCTACACCCAGGTCTTCGGCGACTGGCTGTGCGACATGGCGGCAGCCGATTCCCGCCTCATGGCCATCACCCCGGCGATGCGGGAGGGCTCGGGGCTGGTGCGCTTTTCCGAGCTCTTTCCGGAGCGCTATTTCGACGTGGGCATCGCCGAGCAGCACGCCGTCACCTTCGCCGCCGGGCTCGCCTGTGAGGGACTCAAGCCGGTGGTGGCCATCTACTCCACTTTCCTGCAGCGGGCCTACGATCAGCTGATCCACGACGTGGCGATCCAGAACCTGCCAGTGGTCTTCGCCATCGACCGAGGCGGGCTCGTGGGCGGGGACGGAGCCACCCACAACGGGGCTTTCGACCTCACCTACCTACGCTGCATCCCCAATATGACCGTGATGGCGCCCGCCGACGAAAACGAGTGCCGGCACATGCTTTATACCGCGTTCCAGATGGACACACCCACGGCGGTGCGTTACCCACGGGGCAGCGGTCCGGGCGTGCCGGTGGAAAAGGAGATGCGCGCCCTGCCCATCGGCAAGGGGGAGCTGCGGCGCCGGGGCCGACGGGTGGCATTCCTCTCCTTCGGCGCCATGCTGGCGCCTAGCCTGGAGGCGGCCCGTGCACTCGATGCCACGGTGGCCAACATGCGCTTTGTGAAACCCCTGGACGAAACCCTGGTCCTGGAGCTGGCCGCCTCCCATGAGCTGCTGGTGACGGTGGAGGAAAACGCCATCGCCGGCGGCGCGGGTAGCGCGGTGCTAGAGTGTCTGGCGCGCCATGGACTGGCTACCCCTGTCCTTCAGCTCGGGCTTCCGGACCGCTTCATCGATCACGGCAACCCCGCTCATCTGCTCAAAGGCCTGGGCCTCGATGGAGAAGGGATCGCGGCCGCCGTACGGCGGCGATTGTCCGAGTAGTTTACTCGGGAATTGTCGGGCCGGTATAATGTTTTTGTATTTCATTCTCGTAAGAAAGCCCGTTCCATGAACCGAAAAGCCGAATTCCCGTTGATGCCCGACGTCCAGAGCAGCCCGGATTCCCGGCACCTCGCCATCGACCGGGTGGGCATCAAAGGAATCCGCCACCCGGTGCGGGTCGCTGACAAAAGCGGCGGGGTACAGCACACCGTGGCCACCTTCAACATGTACGTGCACCTGCCCCACAACTTCAAGGGCACCCACATGTCTCGCTTCGTCGAGATCCTGCACGGCCAGGAGCGGGAAATTTCGGTGGAATCGTTCGAGTCCATGTTGCGCAGGATGGTGCGCCGGCTGGAGGCGGAATCCGGCCACATCGAGATGAGCTTCCCTTACTTCATCAACAAGTCCGCTCCCGTCTCCGGGGTCGAGAGCTTGATGGACTACGATGTCACCTTCACCGGGGAGATCCACCATGACGAGTATCGCTTCGCCATGAAAGTGGTGGTGCCGGTCACCAGCCTCTGCCCGTGCTCGAAGAAAATCTCCGACTACGGCGCCCACAACCAGCGCTCCCATGTGACCGTGACCGCCCGCACCAAGGGGTTCGTGTGGATCGAAGAGCTGGTGCGCATCGTGGAGGATCAGGCCTCCTGCGAACTCTACGGCCTGCTCAAGCGCCCCGACGAGAAGTACGTGACGGAAAAAGCCTACAACAACCCGAAATTCGTAGAGGACATGGTGCGCGACGTGGCGGGCATCCTTAACCAGGATCCGCGCATCCTCGCCTACGTGGTGGAATCAGAGAACTTCGAATCCATCCACAACCATTCCGCCTACGCGCTGATTGAGCGCGATAAGAAAATTTCCGGCGGCCTTCTCTGAAGCCGGGCTCTCCGGAAAACGTGGACCCTTTTTCTTTCGATCCGGCCCGCCTTGAGGCCCTCACCTTCGACGTCTTCGGCACCGTCGTCGACTGGCATGGCGGAGTAGTGCGGGAAGGCCGGCGGCTCGCCCGCGGCCGCGGCCTCAAAGTGGACTGGAGTGCCTTCGCCAACGCCTGGCGCGCCAAATACGCACCTTCCATGGACCGGGTGCGACGCGGGGAGCTGGCTTGGACCAGGATCGACGACCTGCATCGCATGAGTCTCGAGGAAACTCTGCAAGAATTCGGCATCGGCTCCTTCACCGAGGAGGAGAAAGCCCGGCTCAATCTGGCGTGGCACCGGCTCGATCCTTGGCCGGATGCGGTCAAGGGACTGCGCCGACTCAAAAAACGCTATATCGTCGCCACCCTCTCCAACGGCAACGTGCGGCTGCTGGTGGACATGGCCAAGCGTGCCGGGCTGCCCTGGGACTGCATCTTCTCGGCGGAAATCTTCCGACGTTACAAGCGCGACCCGGAGGTCTACCTGGGCGCCATCGACATGCTGGGCCTGAAGCCCCACCAGGTCATGATGGTGGCAGCGCACCAGGACGATCTGCGGGCTGCCCATGCCGTGGGCATGCCCACGGCTTTCGTTCGGCGGCCCCTGGAATACGGCGATCCCAAGAAAAAGGACCTCACCCCGGAGCCTGTTTTCGATCTGGTGGTGGACAGCCTGGAGGAACTGGCGGGGCGGCTAGGGGCCTAAGGGCGGGAGCTGCGGGCAGCCGTTCAGGCTAGAAGCGCTTTTTCAAGGTAAGGGTGTTGCCTTCCTGGCGCATCTCCACCCGGTTGAGAAAGCTCATGCCCAACAAGATGACCGGCAGGCTATCGCCCTCCTGCACCGCCGCGTCCACGTTGCGCAGCAAGACCCCTCCCACGCGCACTTCGTCCAGCTTGACCAGGTAGATCGGCACCAACCCGTTGGCGGTAGAGGCGTAGCGCTGCGCTCCTCCTCGATAGTAAAGGCCGATGCGCCTCGCCTCCCGGCTGGGAAGGGTCACCAGGGTTGCCCCGGTATCCACCACGAACTGCACCGGGGCACCATTGATCTGCCCGCTGGCGATGAAGTGGCCACGGCTGTCGGAGATCAGGGTGACGCTCGCCTGGTCACCGGCGGGACCCCCGCCGGTGACCGCCTGGCCCAACCCCAGCGTGCGGCGCACTCCGTTCGCTTCGATCACCGCCTGGGCGCTGTCGGCAGAAAGGAGCTTCACTCCCTCGGGCGTCGTCTCCCCTTCTCGTACCAAGCGCGGCTTGCCGCCATTTACCACGATTACCGCCTGCCCTTTGGACAGACCCACCACCTGCACATCGGTTGCCTGAACAGCGAAGGGTGTGCATAGGATGAGCCACAGAATTCGACTAAAATGCCGCGACTTCACGAGCAAGAGCCGGAGTCGAAAAATGAAACCCGTCGCCATCTTCCGCCACCATCCCGCCGAAGGCCCGGGCTATTTTGCCACATACCTGGAGCGCCACGGCATTGCCTGGAGGCTCATTCGCATCGACGCCCGCGATCCCGTTCCCCCAGATCCCTCCGGGTTCTCTGGTCTCGCCTTCATGGGCGGGCCCATGAGCGTAAACGATGACCTGCCGTGGATTCCACCCGTGCTCGACCTCATCCGCATCGCGCTGGAGCGCGGCATGCCGGTGCTCGGCCATTGCCTGGGTGGCCAGCTCATGGCCAAAGCTCTCGGGGGCCAGGTCACCCGGGCCGCGCAAAAGGAAATCGGCTGGGGGGAAGTGACCCGTGCTGCCAATGCCACAGCCGAGGAATGGTTCGCTGGGCTGCCGGAGCGCTTCCTCTGCTTTCACTGGCACGGGGAGACCTTCTCCATCCCGCAAGGGGCGACCCACGTGCTTTCGAGCCCGTTATGCCAGAACCAGGGCTTCGTGCTCGGCAACAGCATCGCTTTACAGTGCCACGTGGAAATGACCGAGGAATTGGTGCGCGCCTGGTGCCAGGCGGGGAAGCGCGAAATTGAGGCTTCCCGCGCTAGTCCTGGGGTACAGCCGCCGGAGGCCATGCTGCAAGAGCTAACCTTTCGGGTCAGCGCCCTCCACCGCGTCGCCGACGCCGTCTACGGACGCTGGATCCGAAAACTCGAAGGGTGACCGCCATGTCGGCCACACTCACCGCCCGCGCCACCTGGCGTGATCGGCTCCGGGACTGGATCGAAGGACCCCGGCCACAGCGGTTTGTGACCGCTCTGATCGTGGTCAACGCCGTGACCTTAGGGATGGAGACCTCGCCCGTCCTGATGGCCGCTGCCGGTCCATTGCTGGTGGCGCTGGATACGGCTATCCTTTCCGTTTTTGTTGTGGAGATTGCCCTGCGCGTGACCGCCCGGGGCCTCGGATTTTTCCGCGACCCTTGGAGCGTGTTCGATTTCGCTGTGGTGGCCATCGCCCTTGTTCCTTCGAGCGGCCCCTTCTCGGTGCTACGGGCCCTCAGGATCCTGCGGGCGCTGCGGCTGCTCTCCATCGTGCCGTCCATGCGGCGGGTGGTGTCCGCGCTCCTTGCCTCCATTCCCGGCATCGGCTCCATTGCCGTGATTCTGCTGATCCTCTTCTACGTGTTCGCGGTGATCGCGACCAACCTGTTCGGACAAGCCTTTCCGGAGTGGTTCGGCTCGGTTGGCCGCTCCATGTACACTCTGTTCCAGGTAATGACCTTGGAGAGCTGGTCGATGGGCATCGCCCGGCCGGTGATGGAGAAATACCCTTACGCCTGGGCGTTCTTCATTCCCTTCATCCTGACCGCCACCTTCACCATGCTCAACCTGTTCATCGGCGTGATCGTTAATGCCATCCAGGTGCAGGAAAAGGAAATCCAGGGGGAAACCGCCGCCGCAGTGGAACACGCGGCGCAAGAAGTGGTCAGCGCCTCCCGAGCCGAGATCGAATCCCTACGCAAAGAGCTGCGCACCTTGCGGGCCTTGCTGGAAGCGCAG
>NZ_DAIRTR010000011.1:0-36003 GCF_036803785.1 Pelomicrobium sp.
CTTCACCACCTTGGTGACCCGGTTGACCGCGACCATTTTCTCTCGGAGGTTGTCCTGCCGCTCTTCGATCTGCCCTTTTGCCATGTGCTTAACCCCGTCGGCTCCGCTAATACAGGCCTTTTGCCCGAGGACTGCTCCCCTCGTGTCCTAGAACTTGAGGCCACCTTCCCGCGCCGCTTCGGCGAGGGCTTTCACACGTCCATGGTACTTGAAGCCGCTCCGGTCGAACGCCACCCGCTCGATCCCAGCGCTTCTCGCCTTCTCCGCGATGCGCTTGCCAACCAGCGCTGCCGCAGTGATGGTGTGGCCCCGCGTCAAGCCTTTGCGCACATCGGGCTCCAGAGTTGAGGCGCTTGCCACCACCCTCCCGCCACTGGCATCGATCACCTGGGCGTAGATATGGAGGTTGCTGCGGAATACGGTCAGCCGTGGGACCTTGAGCTCTGCGATCTTCAACCGGGTCTTGCGGGCCCGGCGCAAGCGTGCTTGCTTCTTGTTCAGCATCGGAAACCTCGCCTCACTTCTTCTTGGTCTCTTTCAGGACCACGTGCTCATCTGCATAGCGGATTCCCTTGCCCTTGTAGGGCTCCGGCTTGCGGTAGCTGCGGATTTCTGCCGCCACCTGCCCGACCTGCTGCTTGTCGATGCCTTTCACCACGATTTCGGTCTGGCTCGGAGTCTCCACCTTGATGCCTTTGGGCATCTTGCGGCTAATCGGGTGGGAGAAGCCGACCGTCAGATTCAGATTGTCGCCGCTCGCCTGGGCCCGGTAGCCCACTCCGACCAGCGTCAATCGCTTCTCGAAACCCTTGGTCACGCCCTGAACCATATTGGCCACGTTGGCACGGGTGGTTCCGGACATGGCCTTCGCCATTGCACTGTCGTTCGCTGCCTTAAAATGGAGCGCGTCCCCGTTCTTCTCTACGATTACGTGGCGGGTCAGCGCTCTGGTCAAGGTCCCAAGAGGACCTTTGACCGTGATTTCGCCTTGGGACAGCGTCACTTCCACCCCTTTGGGCAAAAGAATTGGATATTTCGCGATTCGGGACACGACCGGATCCTCACGCCACGATGCACAGGACCTCACCACCGATGCCGGCAGCACGGGCTTGATAGTCCGTCATCACGCCCTTGGACGTGGACACGATGGCAACCCCCAGGCCGTTCATGACCTTGGGCATGTCTCTACACCCCTTATAGACACGCAATCCGGGACGGCTTACGCGTTCAATGGTTTCGATCACCGGCCGTCCCGCATAATACTTGAGCGCGATCTCCAGCACGGGCCTTCCCTCTACCTCGCGGACGGCGAAATCCTCGATGTAGCCCTCCTCTTTCAGCACCTTGGCGATCGCCGCCTTGAGCTTGGACGACGGCATGCTGACGCTTGACTTCTCCGCCGCTTGCGCGTTGCGGATCCGCGTCAGCATGTCTGCGATCGGATCACTCATACTCATCTAGGTTCTCCTGCAGGCTGCTTGTCCCGTCACCCATCTTCCGTTGACGACGCAAGTCCAGCCCATGCCTCGATTCGTTTACCAGCTCGCCTTGATCATTCCCGGGATCTCACCGCGCATCGCAATCTCCCGCAGTTTATTCCGGCCTAAACCAAACTTGCGAAAAGTCCCCCGGGGACGACCAGTGAGGGCGCAGCGGTTCCGTAGCCGCACCGGGCTGGCGTTACGCGGGAGGCGCTGCAGCTTGAGCAGCGCCAAGTGCCTCTCTTCTTCTGAAAGCTTCTGGTTCTTGGCGATCGAAAGCAGCTCCCGGCGTTTGGCTGCGTACTTCTTTACCGTAGCACGGCGCTTCAATTCGCGATTGATCAAAGACTTCTTCGCCATGGCTGCTCAGCTCCTGAACGGAAACTTGAACGCCGCCAGCAGCGCCCGCGCTTCTTCATCGGTCCTGGCGGTGGTAGTGATCGTGATATTCATACCCCGTAAGGCATCGATTTTGTCGTACTCGATCTCCGGGAAGATAATCTGCTCCTTCACGCCCAGACTGTAGTTGCCACGGCCGTCGAAAGCCCGCGGCGAAAAGCCCCGGAAGTCGCGGATCCGAGGAATCGCGATCGAGATCAGCCGGTCGAGAAATTCGTACATGCGCGTGCGGCGCAGCGTGACCATGCAGCCCACCGGAAAGCCCGCACGGATCTTGAAGGCGGCGATCGATTTGCGGGCCTTGGTCACCACGGGTTTTTGCCCTGCGATTTTCTCCAAGTCCGCCACCGCGTTTTCTATTACCTTTTTGTCCGCCACGGCTTCGCCCACCCCCATGTTGAGCGTGATTTTCTCGATACGTGGCACCTGCATCACGCTTTTGTAGCGGAACTGCTTCATCAGCTCGGGCACCACGGTCTCGCGGTAGTACTGCTGCAAGCGTGCCATCGACCGTCCCTTCAAACGTCGATCACTTCCCCGTTGGACTTGAAATAGCGCACTTTGCGCTTGTCCTCCAGGATCCTAAATCCGACTCGATCCGGCTTCTGTGTGTGTGGGTTGAATATGGCTACGTTGGAGACGTGAATCGGCATCTCCTTCTCTATGATGCCGCCAGTGGTCCCTTTCATGGGGTTAGGGCGCTGGTGCTTTTTAACCCTGTTCACACCCTCCACTACCACACGCTCCTCGTCCACCACGCGCAGCACGGTACCCCGCCGGCCTTTGTCTTTGCCAGCGATCACAATAACTTCGTCACCTTTGCGGATCTTGCGCATAGTTTTGCCTCAGAGCACTTCAGGCGCGAGCGAAACGATCTTCATGAACCGTTCGGTGCGCAGCTCCCGGGTCACGGGACCGAAGATGCGGGTGCCAATCGGTTCCAGTTTGTTGTTGAGCAGCACTGCCGCATTCGAGTCGAACTTGATGAGCGAGCCGTCTGCGCGCCGTACGCCCTTCGCGGTACGCACTACAACCGCGTTGTAGATCTCGCCCTTCTTAACGCGACCACGAGGGGCTGCCTCTTTTATGCTTACCTTGATGACGTCGCCGATGTTGGCGTAGCGCCGCTTCGAGCCGCCCAATACCTTGATGCATTTGAGAGTACGCGCCCCGGTGTTGTCGGCCACATCCAGCAGGGACTGCATCTGTATCATTTCGTCATCCCTCTCCAACTTAACCCGATGCCGGGCTCGCCCGGCTGACCGGCCAGTTTTGGAGCCCGTCCGGGAGAAGGCTGCTCTAAAAAAGAAAATATTTAATTATATCAATCAACCCACAGCTATACCAAGACTCAAACAGTTCGCGCCTTCTCCAGCAGCTTAATCACGCGCCAGGCCTTGGTCTTGGAAATCGGGCGACACTCCTCGATCACCACCAGGTCGCCTTCACGCGCTTCGTTATTCTCGTTATGGGCATGGTATTTCTTGGAACGCGTAATCACCTTACCTATCAAGGGGTGTTTGACCCGGCGCTCTACCAGCACCGTGACGGTTTTGTCCATTTTGTCGCTTACCACTCGCCCCATGAGGGTGCGACGGTGTTTTGCCTGTTGCTCACTCATTGCTTACCCGCCTTTTCCCTCAGAATCGTGCGTACCCGGGCAATGTCACGACGCACCTTGCCAAGCTGGCTCGTATTGGTGAGCTGCTGGGTGGCGTGCTGCATGCGCAGGCTGAACTGGGCACGCAGCAGCTCACCCAGCTCCTTTCTCAATTCGTCCACCGACTTGGCACGTAACTCTCTTGGTTTCACGGGCTCACCCCAGTTGGCGAACAACGAACTCGGTCTGCACCGGCAACTTAGCCGCTGCCAGGCGGAAAGCCTCCCTGGCGATGGCCTCGGACACCCCGTCCATTTCGTAGAGAACCTTGCCGGGGCGAATCTCGGCAACGAAAAACTCCGGGTTCCCCTTCCCGTTGCCCATGCGCACTTCCGCCGGCTTCTTGGAGACAGGCTTGTCCGGGAAAATGCGGATCCAGATCCGACCGCCGCGCTTGATATGCCGCGTCATGGCGCGGCGGGCAGCTTCGATCTGCCGCGCGGTCAGGCGGCCACGAGTGATCGCCTTAAGCCCGTATTCGCCGAAGGAAACCTTGTGGCCACGGGTGGCAATGCCCTTGTTGCGCCCCTTCTGCTGTTTGCGGTACTTGGTTCTAGCTGGCTGAAGCATTCTTCACTCCTGCTCTGCGGGTACGCCGCGGCTGCTCCACCGGCGCCGCAGGTGGCGGGGCTGCCGTCGGCTGCTCAGCCTTGCCCAGGATTTCTCCCTTGAACACCCACACCTTGACGCCGATCACCCCGTAGGTCGTCTTGGCCTCGGAAAAACCGTAATCCACGTCGGCCCTGAGCGTGTGCAACGGTACGCGTCCTTCCCGGTACCATTCCGTTCGGGCGATCTCCACTCCATTCAGCCGACCGGCGCTCATGATCTTTATGCCCTGGGCACCGAGCCGCATGGCGTTGGTGATGGCGCGCTTCATAGCCCTGCGGAACATGATGCGCTTCTCCAGCTGAGCGGAGATGGAGTCAGCGATCAATTGCGCGTCCAGCTCCGGCTTGCGGATTTCCTCGATATTCACATGCACCGGGACTCCCATCAACCGCTGCAGCTCGGTGCGTAGCATCTCGATGTCTTCGCCCTTTTTGCCAATCACCACCCCAGGGCGTGCACTGTGGATTGTGATCTTGGCGTTCTTGGCAGGCCGCTCTATCACTATCTTGCTTACCGCCGCATGGGCGAGCTTCTTGCGCAGGTACTCCCGGACCTTGATGTCCTCGTTCAGCATCACTGGGAAATTCTTGTCATTCGCGTACCAGCGGGAAGTCCAGTTGCGCAGGACCGCGAGCCTGAAACCGGTCGGATGGATCTTCTGTCCCATGGATATTCCTTAAGTTTTCGCCGTCTTGCCAGCCCTTTCGTCACCGACAGTCACGAACACGTGGCAAGTCGGCTTTAGGATCCTGGCTCCTCGGCCCTTGGCGCGGGCATGGTAGCGGCGCAGTGTAGGTCCCTGCTCCACCAGGACGCGCACTACCTTCAGCTCGTCCACGTCCGCCCCTTCATTGTGCTCAGCGTTGGCAATCGCTGATTCCAGCACCTTCTTGATGATACCGGCTGCCTTTTTGGGGCTGAAGGTCAGGATATTGAGTGCCCGCTCCACCGGAAGCCCACGGATCTGGTCGGCCACCAATCGCCCTTTCTGCGCCGAAAGCCGCACGCCCCACAGTCTGGCGGTAGTTTCCATGGCCCCTCTCCCTATTTCTTCGTCGTCACCGCCGCCTTCTTGTCTGCGGCGTGCCCCCTAAATGTGCGGGTGAGTGCGAACTCCCCCAGCTTGTGGCCCACCATGTTCTCTGTGATAAACACAGGGATATGCTGCTTGCCGTTGTGTACGGCGATGGTCAAGCCGACAAAGTCGGGGACGATGGTAGAACGGCGCGACCAAGTCTTGATCGGGCGCTTGTCGTTCGCTGCCCGCGCTGCCTCCACCTTGCGCATGAGGTGATGGTCAACGAAGGGGCCTTTCTTAACTGAACGTGCCATAGGCCTGATGCCTCATCAAGTCTTCTTGCGACGGCTAACGATCATCGCAGAGGTGCGTTTGTTGCGCCGGGTCTTGTAGCCCTTGGTGGGGACACCCCACGGCGACACAGGATGGCGCCCTCCTGAGGTCTTGCCTTCGCCGCCGCCGTGGGGGTGATCTATGGGGTTCATCGCCACACCGCGAACAGTGGGTCTGATCCCACGCCAGCGGTTGGCCCCGGCCTTGCCGATCGACTCTAGAGAGTGTTCCTCGTTACCCACCTCGCCGATGGCGGCGCGACAACTCAGGTGCACCTTGCGGATCTCGCCGGAACGTAGCCGCAGCTGGGCATAATCGCCTTCCCGGGCAAGCAGCTGCACCGATGTGCCCGCCGCCCGGGCAAGCTGGGCGCCTTTGCCAGGAATCATTTCAACGCAGTGGACGGTGGTACCCACGGGAATGTTGCGAAGCGGCAGGACGTTTCCGGGCTTAATCGGCGCATCCACTCCGCTCATCACCCGGTCCCCTACAGCAAGGCCCTTGGGGGCGATGATGTAGCGCCGCTCACCATCTGCGTAACACAGGAGCGCGATGTGCGCGGAGCGGTTCGGGTCGTACTCGATGCGCTCTACCCGGGCGGGAATTCCGTCCTTAGTCCGGCGAAAATCGATGATCCGGTAGTGCCGCTTGTGCCCGCCCCCTTGGTGCCGGGTGGTAATTCGGCCAGCGTTGTTGCGGCCTGAGCCGCGCTTCTGGGGCTCGATCAAGGGCTCGTACGGTCGGCCTTTGTATAGCCCAGGCGTAACCACTCGCACCACGGCGCGCCGCCCAGGCGAGGTAGGCTTCAATTTAACCAGCGGCATTTACTTGATCTCCGTGGCAAAGTTAATCTCCTGCCCAGGCGCAAGGCACACATACGCTTTTTTCCAGTTTCGCCGACGTCCCTCGTAGCGCCCAAAGCGCTTTTTCTTGCCTTTCACGTTGGCCACCTGGACCGACTGCACTTGGGTCTTGAACATAAGCTCCACGGCAGCCTTGATCTCCGGCTTGGTAGCGTCTTGACTCACTCGGAAAACGTATTGCCGGTGACGGTCCGCCACCAGAGTACTCTTTTCCGAGACCACAGGCGCCAAGATGAGCTTCATCAGCCGTTCTTGGTTGAATCCGCTCATGCGTACATCTCCTCGAACTTGGCCACCGCGCCCCGAGTGAGCAGCACGCTTGGAAAACGCACGAGGCTCACTGGATCGGCTTGATGAGGCTCCAACACCAGCACATCGGGCAGGTTGCGTGCGGAGAGGTAGAGGTTGTCGTCGACTCCGTCGGTAATGATCAACACTCGCTCAAGGCCCATGTCCTTGAGTTTGCGTGCCAGGAGTTTCGTCTTCGGCGCCTCGACCTTAAGCTCCTCTACCACCGACAGCCGCCCTTCTCGAGCCAATTGAGAGAGAATGGAAGCGATCCCGGCGCGATACATCTTCCGGTTCACTTTGTGGCTGAAGTTTTCGTCCGGCGAACTGGGAAAGATTTTGCCGCCTCCACGCCATAGAGGACTTCCGGCAAAACCAGCGCGAGCTCGGCCAGTGCCCTTCTGGCGCCAGGGCTTGCGGTGAGACTTGTTGACCTCCCCTCGCGCCTTCTGTTTGCGCGTCCCGAGACGTGCGTTGGCCAAATAAGCGGTCACGAGTTGGTGCACGAGCGACTCGTTGTACTCGCGCCCGAACAAGCTGTCGGAGGCGCTGAGAACCGCTTTAGGTTGTCCCTTCTCGTCGATCAACTTGAGGTCCATCACGCACCCGCTTTCACGCTGGGACGAACGATCACCCGGCTCCCCTTGGAGCCGGGCACGGCACCCTTGACCAGAAGGAGCTGCCGCTCGCCATCGACACGCACCACTTCCAAGTTCTGCACCGTGCGCTTGACCGAGCCCAGATGGCCTGGCATGCGCTTCCCGGGGAATACCCGTCCCGGGTCCTGATTCTGGCCGGTGGAGCCGGGTTTGTTGTGGGAAATGGAGTTACCGTGGCTCGCGCGGTTGGAACTGAAGTTGTGGCGTTTGATGACGCCGGCAAAACCTTTGCCGATCGTGATCCCGCTCACGTCCACGCGCTGGCCTACTTGGAACAGCTCCACGCCGATCGCGTCGCCGGGTTTAAGACTTGCCAGGGCCTCCGGAGTAGCCCTGAACTCGCTGAGCGCCTCGCCTGCCTCAACCCCGGCCTTGGCGAAGTGCCCGGCCATCGGCTTGGTCACACGGCTTGCACGACGCTTACCGAAAGTTATCTGTACGGCACTATAACCGTCTGTTTCGGGCAGCTTGATCTGGGTGACCCGATTGCTGGAGACGTCCAGCACGGTCACGGGGATGGCGGTCCCGTCCTCCGCAAAAATGCGAGTCATGCCGACTTTGCGGCCTATTAGTCCCAGTGTCATCGTTCTCGTTTCCTTCAATAGGCGCCGGTTGCGGTTGACCGGCAGTCACGCGCGACTCGGTGGCAGCGTGCCTCGAAGCGTGTCAGTTCCGCCGCCACCGCTCCGCCCATTGCTACAACTTGATCTCCACGTCTACCCCTGCCGGCAAATCGAGCTTCATCAACGCATCCACCGTCTTGTCGGTGGGGTCGATGATGTCCATCAGCCTCAAATGCGTGCGAATCTCGAACTGATCGCGCGAGGTCTTGTTAACGTGGGGCGAGCGCAGAATATCGAAGCGTTCGATCCTGGTCGGCAGCGGCACGGGCCCCCGCACCACTGCCCCAGTCCGCTTGGCGGTTTCGACGATCTCCAGCGCCGACTGATCGATCAGGCGGTAATCGAACGCCTTGAGGCGGATTCGTATCTTCTGGCTCTGCATGCTTTAACCCTAATGTACGCGCCTGGGTTGTAGTCGATTCTTTGGTAAGACGCTTACTCGCCCAGCCGCTACTCGATGATTTTCGCCACTACGCCGGCGCCCACTGTGCGCCCGCCCTCACGAATGGCAAAGCGCAAACCCTCCTCCATCGCAATGGGAGCAATGAGGCTGACCGTCAGCGACACATTGTCCCCGGGCATCACCATCTCAGTGCCCGCCGGCAACTCAATGGCACCCGTCACATCCGTGGTGCGAAAATAAAACTGCGGCCGGTAACCATTGAAAAACGGCGTATGCCGACCCCCCTCCTCCTTGGAGAGCACATACACCTCAGCAGTAAACTTGGTGTGCGGCGTGATCGTGCCAGGCTTGGCTAACACCTGCCCACGCTCCACCTCCTCACGCTTGGTACCACGCAGCAACACCCCAATGTTGTCGCCCGCACGCCCCTCGTCCAGCAGCTTCCTGAACATCTCCACCCCCGTACACACCGTCTTCTGGGTGGGACGCAAACCCACTATCTCAATCTCATCGCCCACCTTGATCACACCACGCTCCACACGCCCCGTGACCACCGTGCCACGCCCAGAAATCGAAAACACATCCTCCACCGGCATCAAAAAAGGCTTGTCAATGTCACGCTTGGGCTCAGGAATGTACTCGTCCAAAGCCTCCGCCAACTTCCAAATGGAAGGCTCCCCAATCTCCGACTGGTCCCCCTCCAGCGCCTTCAACGCCGAACCCACAATGATCGGGGTCTTGTCCCCAGGAAAATCATACTTGGACAACAACTCCCGAACCTCCATCTCCACTAACTCCAAAAGCTCGGGATCGTCCACCATGTCAGCCTTGTTCAAATACACCACAATGTAGGGCACCCCCACCTGACGCGCCAGCAAAATGTGCTCGCGCGTCTGCGGCATCGGACCATCGGCCGCCGACACCACCAAAATGGCCCCATCCATCTGCGCCGCACCCGTAATCATGTTCTTGATATAGTCCGCATGCCCCGGACAGTCTACGTGCGCATAATGACGCTTCGCCGTCTCATACTCCACATGCGCCGTGTTGATCGTAATCCCTCGCGCCTTCTCCTCCGGCGCCGAATCAATCTCCTCGTACTTCTTCGCCTGCCCCCCAAACTTCTTCGACAACACCTGCGTCAGCGCCGCCGTCAGCGTCGTCTTGCCATGATCCACGTGCCCAATCGTGCCTACGTTCACATGCGGCTTCTTGCGCTCAAACTTCTCCTTGGCCATGACTTTTTCCTTCCGACGACTATTTCTTGTTTATGATCGCTTCCGCGACGTTGCGCGGGGCTTCTGCGTAATGCTTGAATTCCATTGTGTACGTGGCGCGACCCTGGGTAAGGGAGCGCAGCGTGGTGGAATAACCAAACATCTCGGCAAGGGGCACTTCGGCGCGGATCACCTTGAGGCCGGGACGATCTTCCATGCCCTGCACGATGCCACGGCGGGAAGACAAGTCACCCATGACGTTGCCCATGAATTCCTCGGGAGTCTCCACTTCCACCGCCATCATGGGCTCGAGCAGCGTCGGGCTCGCTTTTCTGAGCGCCTCCTTGAAGCCGATGGAAGCTGCCATCTTGAAGGCGTTCTCGCTCGAGTCCACTTCATGATAAGAACCGTCGAAGAGGGTAACCTTGACGTCTACGACGGGGAAACCGGCCAGTACGCCGTTGGGCAACGTGTCCTCCAAGCCCTTTTGCACCGCCGGAATGTACTCTCGCGGGACCACGCCGCCTTTGATGGCGTCGATGAACTCGAAGCCTTTCCCTGGTTCGTTGGGCTCCACCCGCAACCATACGTGCCCGTACTGACCGCGGCCTCCAGTCTGCTTGATGAACTTGCCCTCGGCTTCGGCTGCCTTCTTGATGGTTTCTCTGTAGGCGACTTGGGGGGCGCCGACATTGGCCTCGACTCCGAACTCCCGCCGCATGCGGTCAACGATGATCTCCAAGTGCAGCTCACCCATGCCGGAGATGATGGTCTGCCCGGATTCTTCGTCGGTACGCACGCGAAACGACGGATCTTCCTGGGCCAGGCGAGATAGGGCAATGCCCATCTTTTCCTGGTCCGCCTTGGTCTTTGGCTCCACTGCCACGTGGATCACCGGCTCCGGAAACTCCATGCGCTCAAGGGTGATCACGTTGTTCGGGTCGCACAACGTATCGCCCGTGGTCACATCCTTCAGCCCCACCGCTGCCGCGATATCGCCTGCGCGCACTTCCTTGATCTCTGCACGCTCGTTGGCGTGCATTTGTAGTAAGCGCCCGATGCGCTCCTTCTTTCCCTTGACCGGGTTGAAGACGGTATCGCCCGAATTGAGAACGCCCGAGTAGACACGGAGGAAGGTGAGCTGGCCTACGTACGGGTCGGTCATAATCTTGAATGCGAGGGCCGAGAAGGGAGCCTCGTCCTTCGCTTCCCGTTCGCCCGGTTGGCCGTTTTCCAGCACGCCCTTGACCGGGGGAATGTCGAGCGGCGACGGCAAGTAGTCGATCACCGCATCCAGCATAGCCTGCACACCCTTGTTCTTGAACGCAGAACCGCACAGCATGGGCACGATTTCGAACGAAATAGTGCGACTGCGTAGTCCCTTCTTGATGTCCTCGATAGAGAGATCCCCTTCCTCGAGGTATTTGTTCATGAGCTCCTCGTTGGCCTCGGCAGCGCTTTCCACCATCTTGTCGCGCCACTCCTGGGCCTGGTCCCGCAGACTGGGCGGGATGTCCCTGAGCTCGAACTTCATCCCCTGGGTGGAATCATCCCAGTAGATCGCCTTCATGCGCACCAGGTCGACTACACCTTCGAATTTCTCTTCCGCTCCGATCGGGATCTGAATGGGAACCGGGTTGGCCTTAAGCCGGGCCTTCATTTGCTCAAAGACCTTGAAGAAGTCCGCCCCCTGTCGATCCATCTTGTTAACGAAAGCAAGCCGCGGCACACGGTACTTGTTAGCCTGGCGCCAGACTGTCTCGGACTGGGGCTGTACGCCGCCTACCGCGCAATAAACCATGCAGGCGCCATCAAGCACCCGCATCGAGCGCTCCACCTCGATGGTGAAGTCCACGTGTCCCGGCGTATCGATAATGTTGATCCGGTGCTCGGGATAGTTCTGGTCCATGCCCTTCCAGAAGCAGGTGGTGGCAGCCGAGGTGATGGTAATCCCGCGCTCCCGTTCCTGCTCCATCCAGTCCATGACCGCAGCACCATCGTGCACCTCCCCGATCTTGTGAGAGACACCCGTATAGAACAAGATGCGCTCGGTGGTCGTGGTTTTGCCGGCATCGATATGGGCACTGATGCCGATATTGCGATAGCGCTGGATGGGGGTTGTACGTGGCACTGCTGAAGACTTCCTGGTTGGACGTTAAAACCGGTAGTGACTGAAAGCTTTATTGGCCTCGGCCATGCGATGAACTTCCTCGCGTTTCTTCACGGCGCCGCCACGGCCCTCTGCCGCCTCACTCAACTCGTTTGCCAGCCGCAGGCCCATGGATTTCTCGCCGCGCTTGCGCGCCGCATCGCGGATCCAACGCATCGCGAGCGCGGTGCGGCGAACCGGTCGCACCTCCACCGGCACCTGATAGTTGGCCCCGCCGACGCGCCGGCTCTTCACTTCAACCATCGGACGCACGTTGGCAAGCGCCTGGGAGAAAACCTCCAGCGGATCCTTGCCCGAGCGCTTCTGGATTTGCTCCAGCGCGCCGTAGACGATGCGCTCGGCGACCGATTTTTTGCCCCGCGTCATGATCACGTTGATGAACTTGGCCACTTCCTGATTTCCGAACTTCGGATCCGGAAGAACTTCGCGTTTCGGAACCTCTCTGCGTCGCGGCATGGCGCTTCCTTACACCCGTGTTTGTTGCGGCTCTCAGGCGGACTTGGGCCGCTTCGCTCCATATTTGGAACGGCCCTGCTTGCGGTCTTTGACGCCGGCGGTATCGAGGCTACCGCGAACGATGTGGTAGCGCACTCCAGGCAAATCTTTGACCCGTCCTCCGCGGATCAAGACTACGGAATGCTCCTGGAGATTGTGTCCCTCCCCGCCAATATAGCCGATGACCTCGTAGCCGTTGGTCAGGCGCACTTTGGCCACTTTGCGCAGCGCCGAGTTGGGTTTTTTCGGCGTTGTAGTATAGACACGCGTGCAAACACCGCGCTTCTGGGGGCAGCCTTCGAGCGCCGGCACCTTGCTCTTCGCCCGCTTTGGCTCGCGGGGCTTGCGTACCAGTTGGTTGACTGTTGGCATGGTTGACCTTGTTTGCCGAGCACGAGGGCCGGGCGTCCGTGGTTTGTGCCCGGCCGCGCCTGACGTTCCAAAAAGCCGGGACGGCATGAATGCCGTCCCGTCTTCACCGAAATTCAGCCGCTTCCACAAGGGCTGGCAAGAAAGACCAGCCACTCGAAAAAGACTGTGAATTTTATGGGGTTAACAATACGCTGTCAAGCAACATGCGCTTGGTCCTGAGCCTGCCCTCCCGCAGTTTCTAGTGCCTCGGCTCCCTCGGTCACCTCGGCCCCCAGCGCCTGACGGCGCCGCAGGTTGTGATAAGCGAGCCCCGTACCTGCCGGGATAAGCCGGCCGACGATGACGTTCTCCTTGAGCCCGCGCAGCTCGTCCCGCTTGCCCATGATGGCTGCTTCGGTAAGTACGCGGGTTGTCTCCTGGAACGAGGCTGCAGAGATGAACGAATCGGTGGAGAGCGAGGCCTTGGTTATGCCGAGCAGCATGTACTCGTAGGTGGCGGGCTTCTTGCCCTCGGCTTCCAGCCGCTCGTTTTCCTCTAGCACCTCGGCGCGCTCCACTTGCTCCCCGGGAATGAACTTGCTGTCGCCAGCGTCCACAATTTGCACCCGGCGCAGCATTTGCCGCACGATTACCTCGATGTGCTTGTCGTTGATCTTCACGCCCTGCAGCCGATAGACATCCTGCACCTCGTCGATGATGTAGCGAGCAAGCTCCTCCACGCCCTGCAAACGCAGGATGTCGTGGGGATCCTTCGGGCCGTCCACGATCATTTCACCCTTGTTTACCACTTGGCCATCGTGCACCAGGACGTGCTTGTCCTTGGGGATCAGGAACTCGTGGGCCACCCCGTCCAGATCGGTGATCACCAGCCGTTGCTTGCCTTTGGTATCCTTGCCGAAGGAAACGGTACCCGTCACCTCCGCTAGCATGCCGGCGTCCTTGGGCGAGCGCGCCTCGAACAGCTCCGCCACTCGCGGCAAACCGCCGGTGATGTCACGTGTCTTGGAAGTCTCCTGGGGAATGCGCGCCAATACCTCCCCGACGCCCACTTCCTGCCCGTCGCGCACCGTGATGATGGAGCCAATCTGGAAGGTGATGGTAACCGGCACGTCGGTGCCGGCCACTTTGACTTCCTGGCCGTCCCTGTCGAGCAGCTTCACCAGGGGCCGCAATCCCTTGGTCTGGGCCACGCCGCGTCGCTTGGGGTCGATCACCACCAGAGTCGAAAGCCCCGTGACCTCGTCGATCTGGCGCGCCACGGTCACACCCTCTTCCACGTTTTCGAACTTGATGGTGCCTGCGTACTCGGTGATGATCGGCCGGGTGTGCGGATCCCAATTGGCCAGCATAGCCCCGGCCTTCACATTCTGGCCGTCCTTAACTAGCAAAGTGGCGCCATAGGGAATCTTGTGCCGTTCGCGCTCGCGACCACTCTCATCCTGGATGAGCACCTCGCCGTTACGCGAGATCACCACCTGTTCGCCTCGAGCATTAGTCACGTAGCGCATGCCCGTGGAGAAGCGCACCGTGCCATTGGACTTGCTTTCCACATGACTCGCCGCAGTGGTCCGCGATGCAGCACCACCGATGTGGAACGTGCGCATGGTGAGCTGGGTTCCCGGCTCGCCGATCGACTGGGCAGCGATGACGCCTACGGCCTCACCCACGTTGACCAGCGTTCCGCGCCCGAGGTCACGTCCATAGCACTTGGCGCATAGGCCCCAGCGGGTCTCGCAGGTAAGCGGCGTGCGCACGCGCACCTCGTCTATCCCCAGCGCCTCGATCTGATCCACCAAGTTTTCGTCGAGCAGCGTGCCCGCGGCAACCAGAACGTCGCCCGTGTCCGGGTTGATGACGTCCACTGCGGTGACGCGCCCGAGGATGCGTTCGCGCAAGGGCTCTACTACCTCCCCCCCTTCCACTAGCGCTTTCATGGAGAAACCGTTGGTGGTGCCGCAATCGGCCTCCGTGACCACCAGATCCTGGGTGACGTCCACCAGACGCCGCGTCAGATAGCCGGAATTGGCAGTCTTGAGGGCCGTGTCCGCTAGGCCCTTGCGCGCGCCGTGGGTGGAGATGAAGTATTGCAGGACGTTCAAACCCTCGCGGAAGTTGGCGGTGATGGGGGTCTCGATGATGGAGCCGTCGGGCTTGGCCATCAAGCCACGCATGCCGGCGAGCTGCCGGATTTGGGCAGCCGAGCCTCTCGCGCCGGAATCAGCCATCATATAGATAGAGTTGAACGACTCCTGGGTGACCACGCCACCCTTTTTGTCGGTCATCGGGATCCACTGCTTCTTCTTGGGGTCCCATTGCATGACCTGCTCCTGGCCAAGCTGATCCATCATCGCCTTGGCCACCTGGTCTGCCGCCCGGCCCCAGATGTCCACCACCTTGTTGTAACGCTCCCCCTGGGTCACCAGGCCCGAAGTGTACTGGGCCTCGATTTCCTGTACTTCTTTTTCGGCCTGGGCAATGATCTCGGATTTCTGGGGCGGCACCAACATATCGTCGACACAAATGGAGAGCCCTCCGCGGGTTGCCAGGGAGAAGCCCGTATACATCAGCCGGTCGGCAAAGATCACCGTTTCGCGCAAGCCGCAGCGACGGAAGCTCATGTTGATTAGCTTCGAAATCTCCTTCTTCTTGAGCGGCTTGTCGATCAGCTGGAACGGCAAGCCGGCGGGCAGAAGCTCCGAGAGCAGCGCACGCCCAACCGTAGTGTCATAACGGGTCCACTTCTCCCGCTTCTCCCCGTCTGGCCCGATCTCGTACTCACGGATGCGTACTTTGATGCGCGCGCCGAGCTCCACTTGCCGGGTCTCGTAAGCACGCGCGACCTCGGACACATCGGCAAAAGCCATCCCCTCGCCCATGGCGCCGATCTTCTCCCGCGTCATGTAATACAGGCCAAGCACGATGTCCTGCGAGGGAACGATGATCGGCTCGCCGTTGGCTGGAGACAGGATGTTGTTGGAGGAAAGCATGAGGGTGCGCGCTTCCATCTGTGCTTCCAGGGACAGAGGCACATGCACTGCCATCTGGTCGCCGTCGAAGTCGGCGTTGAACGCCGTGCACACCAACGGATGGAGCTGGATCGCCTTACCCTCGATCAGCACCGGCTCGAAAGCCTGAATGCCGAGACGGTGGAGGGTGGGCGCGCGGTTGAGCAGCACCGGATGCTCGCGAATCACCTCCTCCAGGATGTCCCATACCTCAGGGGCTTCCTGCTCCACCATGCGTTTCGCTGCCTTAATGGTGGTAGCGAGCCCCAATACTTCAAGTTTATGGAAGATGAACGGCTTAAACAGCTCCAGTGCCATCTTCTTAGGCAAGCCGCACTGGTGGAGCTTCAATTGAGGTCCTACCACGATCACTGAGCGGCCCGAGTAGTCTACCCGCTTGCCCAGGAGGTTTTGACGGAAGCGGCCGCCCTTGCCCTTGATCATGTCGGCCAGAGACTTGAGCGGGCGCTTGTTCGCGCCGGTCATGGCCTTGCCGCGGCGACCGTTGTCCAGCAGCGAGTCCACCGCCTCCTGCAGCATGCGCTTTTCGTTGCGCACGATGATGTCCGGGGCTTTTAGCTCCAGAAGACGCTTGAGACGGTTGTTGCGGTTGATCACGCGACGGTAGAGGTCGTTCAAATCAGAAGTGGCAAAGCGCCCGCCATCCAGAGGCACCAGCGGTCGTAGCTCCGGCGGTAGTACAGGCAGCACTTCCAGGATCATCCATTCCGGCTTGATCCCGGACTTCTGAAAGGCCTCCAGCACCTTCAAGCGTTTGGCAATCTTTTTGATCTTGGAGTCAGAGCCTGTGGCTTCCAGCTCCTGGCGCAGCTTTTCGATCTCCTTGTTCAGATCGAGGGTGCGTAGCAGCTCGCGGATGCCCTCGGCGCCCATCTGGGCAGTGAAATCGTCTCCGTACTCTTCCACCTTGCTGAGGTAATCGTCCTCTGTCAAAAGCTGACCACGGTGCAGTGGGGTGAGACCTGGATCCACCACCACGTAAGCCTCAAAGTACAAGACGCGTTCGATGTCGCGCAACGTCATGTCCAGCACCATCCCCATGCGCGATGGCAGAGACTTGAGGAACCAGATATGGGCGACGGGGGAGGCGAGCTCGATGTGGCCCATGCGCTCGCGGCGTACCTTGGACAAGGTCACCTCGACACCGCACTTTTCGCAGATCACGCCGCGGTGCTTGAGCCGCTTGTACTTGCCGCACAAGCACTCGTAATCTTTGACGGGGCCGAAAATCTTGGCGCAGAACAGCCCATCCCGTTCCGGTTTGAACGTGCGATAGTTGATCGTCTCAGGCTTTTTGACTTCGCCGTAAGACCAAGAACGGATCTTCTCGGGCGATGCCAGACCGATCTTAATGGCGTCGAATTCCTCTTCCTGGGCGACCTGCTTGAACAGATCCAGCAGTGCTTTCATAGCGTCTCCGATGGTGCGTCAACGCAACAGTTCGAAAATCTCCGCCGCAGTCGGCATAGAAAGCTCCGAGGGACGGTAATGCCAACACCCCCGTGCTTGTATGCCTCCGCGACCCGTGCCCACCTCAATACCGCTCCAGATCAATGTCGATGGCGAGAGAGCGGATCTCCTTCACCAGCACGTTGAACGACTCAGGCATGCCGGCGTCGATTTTGTGTTCTCCTTTGACGATGTTCTCGTAGACCTTGGTCCGGCCAGTGACGTCGTCCGATTTGACGGTAAGCATCTCCTGCAGGGTGTAGGCCGCTCCGTAGGCTTCCAGCGCCCACACCTCCATCTCGCCGAAGCGCTGTCCCCCGAACTGGGCTTTGCCGCCGAGGGGCTGCTGGGTCACCAGGCTGTAAGGGCCGGTAGAGCGCGCATGCATCTTGTCGTCCACCAGATGGTGGAGCTTCAGCATGTGCATGTAGCCCACCGTTACCTGGCGGTCGAACGGGTCGCCGGTACGGCCGTCATACAGAGTTACCTGGCCGGAACGCGGCAGCCCGGCCAATTCCAGCATCGACTTGATCTCCTCCTCGGTGGCACCGTCGAACACCGGCGTGGCGAACGGCACGCCGTCCTTGAGGTTGTGGGCGAGCTCCAGCACCTCTTGGTCGGTGAGCTGGGACAGATCCTCCTGCCGTCCGCTCGAGTTGTAGATCAGGTTGAGCGCCTTGCGCAGGTCCGCGACCTTGGCATGCGCCTTGAGCATCTCACCGATCTTTAGGCCAAGCCCCTTGGCCGCCCAGCCGAGATGGGTTTCTAGGATCTGGCCAACGTTCATGCGCGAAGGCACTCCCAAGGGGTTGAGCACTATGTCGACAGGCGTGCCGTCGGCCATGTAGGGCATGTCCTCCACCGGCACGATCTTGGAGATAACCCCCTTATTGCCGTGGCGCCCTGCCATTTTGTCACCTGGCTGCAGCCGGCGTTTGACGGCCAAATACACCTTGACCATCTTGATCACGCCAGGGGGAAGTTCGTCGCCGCTGGTAAGCTTTTTCTTCTTTTCCTCGAACATGCGCTCGAACTCCTGCCGTTTCTGGGCCAGGCTTTCTTTGATCTGCTCGAGTTGCAAGGCGGCCTCTTCGCTGGCCAGCCGGATGTCGAACCAGTGATGCGGATCCAGGCCGTCTAGGTATTCCTTGGTGATCCGCGCGCCTTTGGCCAGCTTCTTCGGCACGCCGTTGGCGGTCTTGCCCCGCAACAGGCGCTCCAGACGCTCGAAGGCATCCGCCTCCACGATCCGGAGCTGATCGGCCAGATCTTTCTTGTAGCGCTTGAGCTCTTCATCGATGATCTGTTGGGCGCGCTTGTCCCGCTGGATCCCTTCCCGTGTGAAGACCTGCACGTCGATGACGGTGCCGGACATGCCCGAAGGCACCCGAAGCGAGGTGTCCTTCACATCCGAGGCTTTCTCGCCGAAGATGGCGCGCAGCAACTTCTCCTCGGGGGTAAGCTGGGTCTCGCCCTTGGGTGTCACCTTACCCACCAGCACATCGCCCGCCTCCACCTCGGCGCCGATGTAGACGATGCCCGATTCGTCGAGCCTAGCAAGCTGAGCCTCCGAAAGGTTGGAGATGTCGCGGGTGATTTCCTCCGGCCCAAGCTTGGTGTCACGGGCCACCACCGAGAGCTCCTCGATGTGGATGGAAGTGAAGCGATCCTCGGCCACGACCCGCTCCGAGATCAGGATCGAGTCCTCGAAGTTGTAGCCATTCCATGGCATGAAAGCCACCAGCAGGTTCTGGCCAAGGGCGAGCTCACCGAGGTCCGTCGAGGCTCCGTCTGCAATCACGTCGCCGCGGGAAATCACATCGCCCACTTTAACCACCGGGCGCTGGTTGATGTTTGTGTTCTGGTTAGAGCGGGTGTACTTGATTAGGTTGTAGATGTCGACCCCCACCTCACCCGCGCGCGTCTCCTTGTCATGCACCCGCACCACGATGCGGGTGGAGTCTACGTAATCCACCACCCCGCCGCGACGCGCCCGTACCACTGTACCCGAGTCCATGGCTGCAACGCCCTCAATACCGGTGCCCACCAGCGGCTTCTCCGGCCGCAGGCACGGCACCGCCTGACGCTGCATGTTAGACCCCATGAGCGCCCGGTTGGCATCGTCGTGCTCAAGGAAGGGAATGAGCGATGCGGCAACAGAGACGATCTGAGCCGGCGCCACATCCATGTACTGGATGCGGTCTGGCGTCGCCAGCATGAACTCGTTGCGGTGCCGGCAGGAGACCAGATCGCTTACGAATCTGCCATTCTTGTCCAGCTCGGCGTTTGCCTGGGCGATCACGAACTGACCTTCCTCAATGGCGGAAAGGTACTCGATCTGGTCGGTTACCCGACCGTTTTCGACCTTGCGATAGGGCGTTTCGATGAAACCGAACTCGTTGATCCGGGCATAAAGGGCGAGGGAGTTGATGAGGCCGATGTTGGGGCCTTCCGGCGTCTCGATGGGACACACGCGCCCGTAATGGGTCGGGTGCACGTCCCGTACCTCAAAGCCAGCCCGCTCGCGAGTGAGCCCTCCCGGCCCCAGCGCAGACACGCGCCGCTTGTGGGTGATTTCCGACAGGGGGTTGGTTTGATCCATGAACTGAGAGAGCTGGCTCGAGCCGAAAAACTCCCGGATCGCCGCCGAAACTGGCTTGGCGTTGATCAGGTCGTGGGGCATCAGGTCCTCGGACTCGGCCTGGGACAGCCTTTCCTTTACCGCCCGCTCAACTCGCACCAGACCTGCGCGAAACTGGTTCTCCGCCAGTTCGCCCACCGAGCGTACCCGCCGGTTGCCTAAGTGATCGATGTCGTCAATCTCGCCGCGGCCATTACGCAGGTCTACCAGAATCTTGATGACCGCAATGATGTCGTCCTTGGTCAGAGTATTGGGTCCAGTGAGATCGTTACGCCCGACCCGGCGATTGAACTTCATGCGCCCGACTGGGGACAGGTCATAGCGATCCTCACTGAAAAACAAGCCGTTGAACAAGGTTTGTACCGCCTCTTCGGTGGGCGGCTCGCCTGGACGCATCATGCGGTAGATGGCCACCATGGCGGCCATCTGATCCGGTGTATCGTCGATGCGCAGGGTCTGGGAGACGTAAGGTCCCTGATCCAGGTCGTTGGTGTAAATGGTTTTCACCTCCCTGATCCCGGCCTCCCGCAGCTTGACGAGCAACTCCTCGGTGATCTCGTCGTTGGCACGGGCGATGAGCTCGCCCGTCTCCTGGTTAACCACGGTGTGGGCAAGCACCCGGCCCACCAGGTATTCGTCCGGCACCGTGAGCTTGTGGATACCTGCTTGCTGGATCTCCCGCACATGCTTGGCGGTAATGCGCTTGTCCTTCTGGACGATAACCTTGCCGCCCTTGCCCAGGATGTCGAACCGCGCCACCTCACCCCGCAGCCGCTCGGGCACTACCTCGAACTCGATACCCTGGTCGCTGAAATGAAATGTGTCCTTTTCGAAGAAGGTGTCCAGAATCTGCTCTGGTGTCATACCCATCGCCTTGAGCAGGATGCTCACGGGCATCTTGCGTCGGCGATCGACCCGGAAATAGAGGTAGTCCTTGGGATCGAACTCAAAGTCGAGCCAGGAGCCGCGATACGGAATCACCCGCGCGGAAAAAAGCAGTTTCCCCGAGGAGTGAGTCTTGCCTCGATCGTGCTCGAAAAACACCCCCGGCGAGCGATGCAGCTGGGAAACAATCACCCGCTCGGTACCGTTGATGACGAAGGAGCCCGTAGCCGTCATGAGCGGTATCTCGCCCATGTAGACCTCCTGCTCCTTTACCTCCTTCACCGTGGGCTTGGAAGCCTCCTTGTCAAGTAAGGCTAACCGCAGCTTGGCGCGCAATGGTGCGGCGTAGGTCAAGCCTCGCTGCTGGCATTCCTTAACGTCGAACGGCGGCTCTCCCAGGGTATAGCTTACGAATTCCAGCCGGGCGTTACCCGAATGGCTGACGATCGGGAAGATCGAGGTGAAGGCCGCTTGCAGCCCCTGATTCTTGCGCTTGTCCGGCGGAGTATCCGCCTGGAGGAAAGCGCTGTAGGAGTCCAGCTGCGTTGCCAGCAAAAACGGGATGTTCAGCACACTGGCGCGCTTGGCGAAACTCTTACGGATGCGTTTTTTCTCGGTAAACGAGTACGTCATAGCTTCTCCGCCACGGGAAGGGGCAAGAACGGAAGTCGAAAGACTGAAATATCCGCTTCAAGCTTGCGGCCGTCATCCGACTGTTTGACACCTCGCGCGAACTTGAAGTCCGCACACAAAACAACGCTTGCTTGGCCATCACAAGCGGCAACAGGCCGGCGAGTGACCGCCAGCCTGCTTCCTTCGCTCTGGCGCGCCAGGGAAACGCGCCCGTCTCGACCAATCGTTTTTTCCGCCGGGCTCAACGAGCTTACTTGATCTCCGCCGCCGCGCCGGCCTCGGTCAATTGCTTGACGATCGCCTCCGCATCGGCCTTGGAGATGCCCTCCTTGACCGGCTTCGGCGCCCCGTCCACCAAGTCCTTGGCTTCCTTGAGCCCAAGACCCGTGATCTGGCGCACCACCTTGATCACGTTTACCTTGTTGTCGCCGGCGGCCTTGAGGATGACGGAAAATTCGGTCTGCTCCTCAGCCGCGGGTGCCGCCGCTCCGGCCGCAGCGGGAGCGGCCACGGCAACGGCCGTGGCGGCAGCAGAGACACCGAATTTCTGTTCCATCTCCTTGATAAGTTCGGACAGCTCGAGCACGGTCATATTCGCGATCGCGTCCAAGATCTCAGCTTTGGCTACTGCCATGATGCGCTACTCCTTGAGTCGAGAGGTTGAAATTCCCAGCGTGCCTGGGCCGCCGCTCAAGCGGCCTGCTTCTGTTTCTGATCGCGCACCGCCGCGAGCGTCCGCACGAAGCGAGCAGGCACCTCGTTCAGCGTGCGCACAAACTGCGCCACGGGCGCCTGCATGGTACCCAGGAGCTTGCCGAGCAGCTCTTCCCGGCTCGGCAACTGGGCCAGGCTCGAGACGTCCTTGGCGGACATCACTTGATTGCGCATGGCCCCTGCCTTGATGACGAACTTCTCGTTCGTCTTGGCAAACTCATGCAGGACCTTTGCTACTGCCACCGGATCGGGACTGATCCCATAGGCGAGCGGCCCAGACATGTACTCGGCGAGCCCGGCAAACGGGGTGTCGGCCACCGCCCGGCGCACCAGAGTGTTTTTCAATACTTTCAGGTAGACGCCAGATTTGCGTGCCGTCGCCCGCAGGCTGGTCATGTCCGCCACACTCAGTCCGCTATATTCGGCAAGCACCACCGCCTGAGCGTTCGCCAGGCGTTCACCCAGCTCCGCCACGACCGCTTGCTTCTGTTCCAGCTTCAGGGCCAAGGTCGTTCTCCTCACGCATTCAAACTCGTGTGATCCACCCGGATGCCGGCGCCCATCGTCGGGGAGACGGAAATCCGCTTCAAATACACTCCCTTGGCACCAGCCGGTCGGGCCTTCTGCAACGCCTCCACCAGCGCCGCCAGGTTCTGTTTGAGCGCCTCGACCGGGAAGGACGCCCGCCCGATGCTGCAGTGGACGATGCCCCCCTTGTCCGTACGGTATTGGACCTGGCCTGCCTTAGCGTTTCTCACCGCGGTGGCCACGTCCTGAGTGACCGTGCCCACTTTCGGGTTGGGCATGAGCCCTCGGGGGCCGAGGATCTGGCCCAGTTGCCCCACCACCCGCATGGCGTCCGGCGTGGCAATGGCCACGTCGAAGTCGATGTTTCCGGCCTTCACTTGTTCGGCCAGGTCTTCCAGCCCCACCAGGTCGGCACCAGCCGACTTCGCTTCCTTGGCCTTTTCTCCCTGGGTAAAGACTGCCACCCGCACCGTCTTGCCGGTACCCGCAGGCAGCACCACCGAGCCCCGCACCAGCTGGTCGGATTTGCGCGTGTCCACCCCCAGGTTGATGGCCACGTCGATCGATTCGTCGAATTTGGCGGTGGCCGTCTCCTTGGCAAGCTGGAGCGCCTCAAGCACCGGGTAGGCGCGGCTGCGGTCTATCCGGGCGTAGAGGTTCTTTAAGCGTTTGCTCACGCGCGCCATGTCACACTCCTTCCACCTCGACACCCATGCTGCGAGCGCTGCCGGCGATGGTACGCATCGCCGCATCGAGATCCGCCGCAGTCAGGTCCGGCATCTTGGCAGTGGCGATTTTCTCCACCTGGGCGCGAGTGAGCTTGCCCACTTTCTCTAGATGGGGCTTCGCACTGCCTTTCTCGATGCCAGCTTCTTTCTTGATCAGCACGGATGCAGGCGGTGTCTTCAGGACGAAGGTAAAGCTTTTGTCCGCATAGGCGGTGATGATGACCGGCACCGGAAGCCCCGGCTCCATCCCTTGGGTCTGGGCGTTGAACGCCTTGCAGAATTCCATGATATTGAGCCCGCGCTGGCCCAGTGCCGGGCCGATGGGCGGGCTGGGGTTCGCCTTCCCTGCCGGTACTTGCAGCTTGATGTACCCGACGATCTTCTTTGCCATCTCGACTCCTTATCAAGCCTTTTCCACCTGCCCGAAGTCCAGCTCCACCGGCGTCGAGCGGCCGAAGATGGATACCGCGACCCGCAGCTTGCTCTTGTCGTAATTCACGTCCTCCACGGTGCCGTGGAAGTCGGTGAACGGGCCTTCCTTGACGCGCACCATCTCCCCCACCTCGAACAGCACCTTAGGCTTGGGTTTCTCCACTCCTTCCTGGATCTGGCGCAGGATCGCCTCCACCTCCTTGGCGCTGATCGGCGTGGGTTTTGTAGCCGTGCCCCCGACGAAGCCGGTCACCTTGGGCGTGCTCTTTACCAGGTGCCAGGTCTCGTCGTTCATTTCCATCTCCACTAGAACGTAGCCCGGAAAGAACTTGCGCTCGGAGATGGACTTTTGCCCCCCCTTCATTTCCACCACCTCTTCCACCGGCACCAGGATCTGACCGAACTTGTCCTGCATGCCGGAGCGTTCGATGCGCTCCTTGAGGGCCCGAGCAACGCTCTTTTCGAAGCCAGAGTAGGCGTGTACTACGTACCAGCGCTTGCTCATGCGCTCCCCTCGCCCATCAACCATCTCACCACCAGCAACAAGCCGGCGTCCACCAGCCACAAGAAGATTGCCATCACCATGACGAAAGCGAGCACCACGCCTGTCGTCTGCAGTGTCTCCTTTCGGGTGGGCCACACTACCCGCTTGGTTTCCTCGATGGACTCGCGGGCGAACTCCACGAAGCGAGCCCCGGGCGACGTGAACCAGCCGATGGCGGCAGCCGCCCCCAAGCCCGCCAGTACCGCCAGCACCCGCAACACTAAGACGGCATCGCGCAGGTAATAAAAACCTGCGATTCCGGCCACCACGCACAGCCCCGCCAGGGTCAGCTTGACCTTATCGCCGACCGTCACGCCGCTCGCTTCGTTCATGAGTTCGCCTTCCGGAATTGCCCGCCAGGCAGCGCGCGTACAGCCGTTTCCCACGCCCCGCAGCAGAACCGGGCAGGCCAGGAGGGTCTCGAACCCCCAACCTTCGGTTTTGGAGACCGACGCTCTACCAATTGAGCTACTGGCCTATACGTAAGTCCGTAAAACCTCGCTCGCGCGGGGCCGTCCAGATCTCATCCCCAGCCGCTACTCGATGATTTTCGCCACTACGCCGGCGCCCACTGTGCGCCCGCCCTCACGAATGGCAAAGCGCAAACCCTCCTCCATCGCAATGGGAGCAATGAGGCTGACCGTCAGCGACACATTGTCCCCGGGCATCACCATCTCAGTGCCCGCCGGCAACTCAATGGCACCCGTCACATCCGTGGTGCGAAAATAAAACTGCGGCCGGTAACCATTGAAAAACGGCGTATGCCGACCCCCCTCCTCCTTGGAGAGCACATACACCTCAGCAGTAAACTTGGTGTGCGGCGTGATCGTGCCAGGCTTGGCTAACACCTGCCCACGCTCCACCTCCTCACGCTTGGTACCACGCAGCAACACCCCAATGTTGTCGCCCGCACGCCCCTCGTCCAGCAGCTTCCTGAACATCTCCACCCCCGTACACACCGTCTTCTGGGTGGGACGCAAACCCACTATCTCAATCTCATCGCCCACCTTGATCACACCACGCTCCACACGCCCCGTGACCACCGTGCCACGCCCAGAAATCGAAAACACATCCTCCACCGGCATCAAAAAAGGCTTGTCAATGTCACGCTTGGGCTCAGGAATGTACTCGTCCAAAGCCTCCGCCAACTTCCAAATGGAAGGCTCCCCAATCTCCGACTGGTCCCCCTCCAGCGCCTTCAACGCCGAACCCACAATGATCGGGGTCTTGTCCCCAGGAAAATCATACTTGGACAACAACTCCCGAACCTCCATCTCCACTAACTCCAAAAGCTCGGGATCGTCCACCATGTCAGCCTTGTTCAAATACACCACAATGTAGGGCACCCCCACCTGACGCGCCAGCAAAATGTGCTCGCGCGTCTGCGGCATCGGACCATCGGCCGCCGACACCACCAAAATGGCCCCATCCATCTGCGCCGCACCCGTAATCATGTTCTTGATATAGTCCGCATGCCCCGGACAGTCTACGTGCGCATAATGACGCTTCGCCGTCTCATACTCCACATGCGCCGTGTTGATCGTAATCCCTCGCGCCTTCTCCTCCGGCGCCGAATCAATCTCCTCGTACTTCTTCGCCTGCCCCCCAAACTTCTTCGACAACACCTGCGTCAGCGCCGCCGTCAGCGTCGTCTTGCCATGATCCACGTGCCCAATCGTGCCTACGTTCACATGCGGCTTCTTGCGCTCAAACTTCTCCTTGGCCATGATGCGATCCTCGTTTGCAGCTGTCCTCGATATATATTGAGCACCGGATGATGGTGCCCATGGCCCGGATTGAACGGGCGACCTCTCCCTTACCAAGGGAGTGCTCTGCCACTGAGCTACATGGGCCGTGCCGGCGTTGTCTACCTGTACCTAAATCGATCCAAGAAACCTGGAGCGGGTGAAGGGAATCGAACCCTCGTCGTAAGCTTGGAAGGCTTCTGCTCTACCATTGAGCTACACCCGCCCACCGAAAGCATTCCATCGCGCGGACCTGGGATCCCCATGACCCCGCTTGCCGGGACCGGACCTCGCGCCGATCGATCAGCTAACCTCCCAATGTGGTGGAGGGGGTAGGATTCGAACCTACGAAGGCTTAGGCCAACAGATTTACAGTCTGCCCCCTTTGACCGCTCGGGAACCCCTCCCCGAAAGAAACAGGAAATTATGCGTTTACATAGGGAAAAAGTCAAACCGCCAAGACCTAAACTCTTTGCCCGGGCGAGCGCCCTCGCTTACCCGCTTTTTCCCGCGAGTGGGTCTGGTTGGATTTGAACCAACGACCAAGGGATTATGAGTCCCCTGCTCTGACCAGCTGAGCTACAGACCCCCTTTTTTCGACTCGATACCCGTCGCAAAAAGCAAGCCCGCAGACGCCGCCTTCGCCAACCTACTCAGCTTTCGTTTTCCAGGAAGCTGCGCAGGCGCTCCGAACGGGACGGATGGCGCAGCTTGCGCAGCGCCTTGGCCTCGATCTGGCGAATCCGCTCGCGGGTCACATCAAATTGCTTGCCGACTTCCTCCAGCGTGTGATCGGTGTTCATCTCAATGCCAAAGCGCATGCGCAATACCTTGGCCTCCCGGGGGGTGAGGGTGTCAAGCACCTCCTTGGTAGCGTCGCGCAGGCTGGCGTAGACCGCTGCATCGCTCGGTGCCATGGTCGAGGCGTCCTCGATGAAGTCCCCCAGGTGCGAATCGTCGTCGTCGCCGATGGGTGTCTCCATGGAGATAGGCTCCTTGGAGATTTTGAGGATTTTGCGGATCTTCTCCTCGGGCATCTCCATCTTCTTGGCAAGCAGCGCGGGGTCCGGCTCCTGCCCAGTCTCCTGCAGGATCTGGCGCGAAATGCGGTTCATCTTGTTGATGGTTTCGATCATGTGCACCGGAATGCGGATGGTGCGCGCCTGATCCGCGATGGAGCGGGTGATGGCCTGCCTGATCCACCAGGTCGCGTAGGTGGAAAATTTGTAGCCGCGGCGGTACTCGAACTTGTCCACTGCCTTCATCAGCCCGATGTTGCCTTCCTGGATCAAATCCAAGAACTGCAACCCGCGGTTGGTGTATTTCTTGGCGATGGAGATCACCAGCCGCAAGTTGGCCTCGGTCATTTCCCGTTTGGCGCGGCGCGCCTTGGCTTCGCCCGTGGACATCTGGCGCGCGATCTCCTTCAGCTCCTTGAGCGGGATCATGGCCCGCTTCTGCACCCCGAGGATGTTCTGCTGCTGCTCGAGGATCGCGGGACGGAAGCGCTCCAGCGCCGCACTGTAGGGCTTGCGCGCCGCGATTTCCTGATCCACCCACTTGAGATTGGTCTCGTTACCGGGAAAAGACTTGATGAAATGGGTGCGCGGCATGCTCGCTTTCTCAACGCACAGGTCCATGATGGCCCGCTCGTAGCGGCGTACTTCGTCCACCATGCCGCGTACACTGTCGCACAACGCCTCCACTTGCTTCGCCGCGAAGCGAATTTTCATGAGCTCGGCAGAAATTTGCTCCTGGTACTGTTTATAGGCGCGAGAACGGGTACCCTTAGCGGCCAGCACTTTCATCATTTTGTTGTAGATCTGGCGGATGGTCTTAAAACGCTCCAGAGCCTCGGCCTTGAGCTGCGCCAAGGTGGCGCTGTTGACTGCGCCGCCTTCCTCATCCTCGGACTCTTCCGCGAGCTCTTCGTCCTCAGCCACCGATTCTTCGTCCTCGGCCATTTCGCTAGCGACCATTTCCTCCTGAGATTCGCTATCCAGGAGCCCGTCCACTAGCTCGTCGATGCGCATTTCATCCCGCTCGACTTTTTCGGCCAAGGCCAGGATTTCAGCAATGGTGGTCGGGCAAGCGGAAATCGCCATGATCATGTGCTTCAAGCCATCTTCAATACGCTTGGCGATTTCGATCTCCCCCTCGCGGGTGAGCAGCTCCACCGACCCCATCTCCCGCATATACATGCGTACCGGGTCGGTGGTACGACCGAACTCGGAATCAACGGTCGAAAGGGCGGCCTCCGCCTCTTCCACCACGTCCTCGTCCGCGGCCGCTGGCGCCGCCTCCGAAATGAGCAACGACTCGGTATCCGGCGCTTCGTCGTACACCGCGATCCCCATGTCGTTGATCATGCGGATAATGTTCTCGATCTGCTCGGCATCCAGCATGTCGTCCGGCAGATGATCGTTGATCTCGGCGTAGGTCAGGTACCCGCGCTCCTTGCCGAGCACGATCAGGTTCTTGAGGCGCGTGCGGCGCGAATCCGCATCCCCCATCTGAATATCCGGCTTATCGCTATCCCTGTCCTTGGCCATATTCCGTCGCTATCCGCTGTGGTATCGAACAAAAACTGTTAATTATATACCTTTAGGCGCCTTGCGGGGCCGTTCGTTCCATCCTTCCCTGCCGCAACAAGTCCAGATACTCCTGTTGTTCCTTAAGGCTTAAGCGCTCCAGATTGGCACCCAGCTCTTCGAGTCTGCGGCGGCGAGCCTCCTCCTGCAGACCCCGTACGACCCCTTGGAACTCAGCCTCCGCATCAAACTCCGGTCCCCATTCCTCGATGGCCCGCGCTGCTTCACTAAGTACTTGATCGAGCTGGGTGTTATCAAAATGCAAAAACGCCATTGGGACAATGTCCGACCCTTTCAAAGTAGGGTTTGCCTTCACGAAGTCAAGAAATTGGAGCAAAAAACCGGCATCCGGCTCGGACGCTGGGATGAGGGTTGGCTCCAAACGCAGACCCAGCTCGGGCTTGAACAGGATGAGGCGAATGAGCCGGCGGCAGCGACTAACCACCCCTACCCCGCGCGCAGCGCGCCTGGCACCCGGCTTCCCAGGTTCCGTCCCAGGGCGGATCCGGTACAAGGCCTCCAGCTCAGCAAGGGAGAGCCCCACTCGCTCGGCGAGCCGCCGGCGCACCAGGAAGCCCAGCCCCGGGGCCTGGATCCGGTTCACGAGGGGCTTCGCTTCCTTGAGGAGACGGGCCCGGCCCTCGTCGCTTGCCAGCGCCCCTTGGGGCGCAAGCCCCTCGATCAGGTAAGCGGACAGGGAAACCGCGTCGGAGAGTAAGGCTTCGAACCCCGGACCGCCGATACGCCTTACCAGGCTATCGGGGTCCTCCCCGGCCGGAAGGAACAGGAAGCTCACCTCCTTGCCGTCCGTCACATGGGGAAGCATTGCCTCCAAAGCCCGCCAAGCGGCCCGCCGCCCGGCCTCATCCCCATCAAAGCAGAAGATCACCTGATCGGCTTGGCGTAATAGTTGGTGTGCCTGGGCCCCGGTAGTGGCAGTGCCGAGCGTGGCGCAGGCATAGCCGATGCCGTGCTGAGCCAGGGCCACCACGTCCATGTAGCCTTCCACCACCAGCACCCGACCGGTGTCCCGAATAGGGCTCCTCGCCTGGAACAGTCCATAGAGCTCCCGGCCTTTTTCGAATATGGGGGTTTCGGGGGAATTCAGGTACTTGGGCTCACCTTCGCCGAGCACTCGGCCCCCGAACCCCACAATGCGGCCCCGGTAGTCGGCGATGGGGAACATGATCCGGTCCCGGAACCGGTCATAGCGCCGGCCGCCTTCGCCCCGCAACACCAAACCGGCCTTTTCCAGCCATATCGAGCCGTAATCGTCAAAACAGCCCGCGAGGGCCTGCCAGTCGGCTGGAGCGTAACCGATGCCAAAGCGGGCCGCGACCTCTCCCGAAAGGCCGCGCCGCTTGAGATAGGCAATGGCCTGGGGGGAGCGCTTAAGGCTCTCCCGGTAGAAGCGGGTCGCCCGCTCCAGAACCGAATAGAGTTCCGCCGCTTCAGTCGCCGGCGGGTGAACGTCCAGTCGCTCCGCTTCGGGCATTTTCATGCCCACGCTGGCCGCTAGCTCCCTGACCGCATCGATGAACCCAAGACCCCGGTACTCCATAAGGAAGCCGATGGCGCTCCCGTGGGCGCCACAGCCGAAACAGTGATAGAACTGCTTGGAAGGACTGACAGTGAAGGAGGGGGTTTTCTCGTGATGAAAGGGGCAGCATGCCTTATAGTTGGCCCCGGCCCGCTTTAGCGGAACGTAGCGATCGATGACCTCCACTACGTCCACGCGATTGAGCAGGTCCTGGATAAAGGCTTGAGGAATCATTTTGTTGGCCTCTGACGAGTAAGGCACTACCGCCTTCCGCCAGAAGGGAGGACCGGACGAGCGAGAGCCGCCGTATATACTCTAGTGATTATAGGACAGATTTTTTGCGCCCACCGGTTTCCGGGAGCGCCCCTGGTTCGGAAATAAGTCTTTGATATCTATGACGCTTTAGCCAGCGCCAAGACGTGCCTTGACCAGCGTTGACACTCGGCCCATCTCCGCCCGGCCGATAATCCGAGGTTTGAGGACCCCCATCACGCGCCCGATATCCTTGGGACCCGCCGCCCCCGTGTCGACAACTGCCTGCTCGATCAGGGCTTGGAGCTCTTCCTCCGACAAAGGCTGAGGGAGATAGCTCTGGAGCACTTCAATCTCGAATCGCTCGTTGTCCGCCAGATCCCGCCGGCCCGCAGCGTCGTATTGGGCCACCGACTCCCGGCGCTGGCGAATCAGCCGCTCCACGATCCCCACCACATCAGCCTCACTCAGCTCCCGGCGCTCGTCCACTTCCCGCTGTTGAATAGCGGCGAGCAGGAGACGGATGGCGGCAAGGCGGCGCGCGTCTTTCGCCCGCAGCGCCTCCTTCATGTGTTGGGTGATCGTGGCCTTGAGCGTCATGGCGAAAGGACGTCCTTGGACCCGATAGGCCAGGACGATTCAAGGAGATCGTTGGCCGATCAGTAGGTGCGAGGGGGAAGTTGCTGGCTGCGCAGACGCTTGTAATGGCGCTTGATCGCCGCTGCGAGCTTGCGTTTGCGCGCCTGGGTGGGCTTCTCGTAATATTCCCGAGACCGCAGTTCGGTAAGCAGTCCCGTTTTCTCCACGGTACGTTTGAAGCGCCGCAGCGCCACCTCAAACGGCTCATTCTCTTTGACCCGGACCATCGGCATAGGAATATCGTGCCCTCTTAAGCTTGAATAATCGAAAATTAATAATTATACCCGCATTATTGAGCCCTTTCCAAGGGCGCCACCTAGCCCCATGAAAGTTCTCGGTATTGAAACCTCCTGCGACGATACTGGCGTTGCCCTGTACGACACCGAAAGGGGGCTACGGGCCCATGCCCTCCATTCCCAAACGGAGGTGCACCGGGCGTACGGGGGAGTAGTGCCGGAGTTGGCTTCCCGTGATCACATCCGACGGGTGCTTCCCCTGGTCCGGCGGGTCTTGGCCCAGGCAGAGTGTGCTCTCTGCGATCTGGACGCCATCGCCTACACCGCCGGACCCGGGCTGGCGGGCGCACTGCTCGTGGGGGCCAGCATCGCTTGCGGACTTGCCCGGGCGCTGCAAATCCCCGCTATCGGGGTGCACCATCTGGAGGGACATCTTCTATCTCCCATGCTTGCCTCCCCCCGCCCCCAGTTCCCCTTCGTCGCCTTGCTTGTGTCGGGAGGCCACACCCAGCTCATCGAGGTGGCCGCAGTGGGCCATTATCGGCTTCTGGGAGAAACCCTGGACGATGCTGCGGGGGAAGCGTTCGACAAGACGGCCAAGCTCCTAGGACTGGGCTACCCAGGCGGCCCTGCTTTGGCCCGGTTGGCCGAGGGGGGTACCAGCGGCCGCTTTCGCTTACCCCGGCCCATGCTGGCCAGCGGCGACCTCAACTTCAGCTTCAGCGGACTGAAAACAGCCGCTCTGCTCCTTGCCCGGGCGCAGGGGAATGACGAGGGCGCTCGCGCCGACATCGCCCGGGCCTTCGAGGAAGCGGTCGTAGAGGTCCTGGTAGAGAAATCCACCCAGGCTGTCCTTGCCACCGGCCACGGCCAATTGGTGGTGGCCGGGGGCGTCGGGGCCAACCGCCGCTTGCGGGAAGTCCTGAATCAGCGGGCCCGGGAGGCTGGCTTCCGCGTCTTCTACCCACCCGTCGAGTTATGCACCGATAACGGAGCCATGATCGCCTATGCTGGCGCTATGCACCGAGCCCAAGCTATGCCGGCCTCCGGCTACCGTTATACCGTATTCCCCCGCTGGGATCTGGCGCTTCCTGGACCGGAGGCGACCCGGTCCAGGCGTCGAACGGCGCGGTCCACGGCTCGACATTGACCCGTCCGATCGGCAGAGCGCTAGAGCTTTTCTCTCCCTGGAGGGTGTGCGCCACCGATGCGAGTTTCAGTGCCGGCTGCCAGCTTTTGTATGTTGACCCGGTGGCGCCATACGAGCAGCGCCGCCATCGAGAGGGTCACAGCGGTGTAAGGGTGCCAGCCCCACAGGCCCGCCGCAGCAAAAGGTGCCACGCCAGCCGCCGCCAGAGCGGCCAGAGAGGAGTAGCGGCAAAGGGCCGCCGTGGCAAGCCAGACGCTCCCCAAAATCAGCCCCAGACCCGGAGACAGAGCCAGGAGGGTGCCGGCCGCCGTAGCCACCCCTTTACCGCCCCGGAAGCCTAGAAATAAAGGGTAGAGGTGGCCGATAAACACCGCCATCGCCGCGATGGCCACCGCCTCCTCGCCCGCGCCAAAGCGAGGTGCTAGGATCCGGGCGAGGAGGACGGCTGCCGCCCCTTTCCCTGCGTCCCCGAGCAAGGTCAGCGCGGCGGCAAGCTTGCTGCCCGTGCGCAGTACGTTGGTGGCACCCGGATTGCCCGAACCATAACTGCGGGGATCCGGCAACCCCAGGACGTGGCTCACCACCACGGCGAAGGGAATCGATCCCAGCAGGTACGCACCGACCGCCAAGACTATCGTGACCACCGATCGAATAAATGGCCTAGAATGGCGCCTTCGATTTTACTCGACGCCCTGCGGGGCGGCCACGGCGGGGCGCCATGGATATCGTCTTCATTCGGGAGCTGCGGGCAGAGACCCTAGTGGGCGTCTACGCCTGGGAGCGCCAGGTACGGCAGACCATCGAGATCGACTTGGAGATCGCCCTGCCCTCGAGTCGCGCCTGCGAGACCGACAACGTGGAGGACACCATCGATTACTCCAAAGTGGTGCGCCGCGTCCACGAGGAGCTGGATCGCCACCAGTTCAAGCTGCTGGAAGCGCTGGCAGACCACCTCGCGCGGGTGATCCGGGAAGAGTTCCGGGCGCCGTGGGTAAAGGTGAGTGTGGCTAAACTGCGCTTGATGCAGGGTGTGAAGCAGCTCGGCGTGTCCGTCGAGCGGGGCGTGAAACCCACCTGAAGGCAGGCGGCGTTTTCCCGTCTGTCTACCCTACCGCTTTCACCAGCAGGGACACTCCGCTCGCCACGAGCACCGCTCCCAACGCCTGCCGGACCCGCTGGGGGCTAACCCCCAGGTGCACCCGACTTCCAAGCCTCAAGCCTGCCAGCATTACTGGCGCAAGGGCCAAAGCTCCAAGCAACACCTTGAGGTGCAAGAGCAGTCCCGTGAGGGCGAAGGCCACGATGCGCACCGCAGTACTGACGGTGATCATGGCGGCCATGGTGCTGCGAAACTCCCGCCGATCTTCGATGCGCCGGGAAAGGTAGATGGCGTACACCGGACCGCCAGTGCCAAACAAGGCCGTGAACGTCCCGCCCACTAGGCCCGCCGGCAGCACCCAGGCGCGGGCTATCACTCCGCGGAAGCTCGGATCGAGCAGCGTGTAGAGGCCGAAGAGCAGTACGAACGTGCCCAGCCCCGCCAGCAGGGGCGCGGCGGGAAGCCGGGCGAGGAGGATGGCGCCGGCGCCAATCCCGACCACCGCCACCGGCACCAGCCAGGCGAGCTCTCGGCGGTTGGAGCGCCCGCCGTGGCCACGGCGCAGCAAGAACGAAGCCACAAACTCCATGAGCACCATGGTGGGCACTACTTGCTGCAGGGGAAGCACGTGGGCGAGCAGCGGTACTGCGATCACCGAGGAGCCGAATCCAGTCATGCCAAACACGAAAAAGGCCACAAAGACGGCGAGCGGCGCAACAATCAGGACCTGGGGTTCCACTCCCACGAACCGCCTCAACCCCGGGGGTGGTGCTTGGCGTGGAGCTGCTTGAGCCGCTCCCGGGCCACGTGGGTATAGATCTGGGTGGTAGAAATGTCCGCGTGGCCCAGAAGGAGTTGCACTACCCGCAGGTCGGCGCCGTGATTGAGCAGATGGGTGGCGAAGGCGTGGCGCAGCGTGTGAGGGGAAAGGGGCGCGCTCACGCCGGAGCGCCGGGCGTAGCGCTTGACCAGATGCCAGAAAGCCTGTCGCGTCATGGGCTCCGCACGTCGCGTGAGAAACAAGGCCAAGGCCCGTCGGTCGGCGAGAAGCAGAGGTCGTGCTTCATTCAGGTAGCGCTTGAGCCATGCCACAGCCTCCTCCCCCACGGGCACTAGGCGCTCCTTGCCGCCCTTGCCCAGCACGCGCACCACCCCGGTCTCCAGGCTCACCTGAGCGGGGGTGAGGGTCACCAGTTCCGACACCCGCAGCCCGGTCGCGTAGAGCATCTCCAACATGGCTTTGTCTCGCAACCCCAAGGGCGTCTGCACATCGGGGGCGGCGAGCAGGCGCTCCACGTCTGCTTCGGTGAGGCTCTTGGGGACGGCCCGGGGTACCTTGGGCGCATCGATCTGCAGGGTAGGATCGGCCGCGATGCGACCTTCCCGCACGAGAAAACGGTAGAAGCGTTTGAAGCTGGAGAGCTGGCGACTGGTAGTGCGGGGCCGAGCCTGCCCCGCCGCCCGGTGGGCCAGGTAAGCGAGCAAATCGGCTCGACTCGCCTGGGTGAGCGCCTTGCCCTGTTCCTTGACGAGCCACTGCCCCAGCAGACGCAAGTCCCGCCGGTAAGCCCCTAGGGTGTTGGGGGACAACCCATCCTCGAGCCAAAGGTGGTCGCAAAACCGGTCGAGAAGCTGCTCTTCAGCGTCTTTCATGGATCAACAGCCACCGCTTGATGGCAAGCGGTACCCCCTCCCGAGCGTGCATGAAGCCTCCCAAGCCGTGGGTTGCCACCACCCGATGACAAGGTACGACCAGGGGAACGGGGTTGGCGCCGCAGGCTCTTCCAACGGCCCGGGGCGAAGTGCATAGCGCCCTCGCCAGTTCGGCATAGCTCACCGTCTCTCCGCTGGGGATGGTGCGCAAGGCTTCCCATACCCTGCGTTGAAACGGGGTGCCCGACAGATGGACTGGCAGCTCGAAGCGGAAGCCTGGATCCTGGAGATAAGCGCGTAGCTGTCGGCACGCTTCCCGGGCAAGGAGCGACCGGGGCGCAAGGGAAGGCGTGCCCCGGGGGAGGTAATCGATGCCGACCAGCCAGTCTTCCTCGATGGCCACCCCCAGCACCGCGAAGGGGGCCGCAAGCCGCGCCTGGTGGATGCGCTCCTTAGCGGCCCGCCAATGTGCGGATTTGCTCATAGAGCGTGTCTGGCACCGGGATACCCTCCCGGCGCGCCTTCGCTTCCAGCGCAAAGCGCCGGGCCCCCGGAAGCCGTACACCGGGGTCAGCCAGCATCCGGGTGATCAGGGTCTCGATACGCTCGAGATAGACGGTGCGGCCGGCCAAGGTATCCGGATCGATTGCCAGAAACGCCTGGCCGATGCGCGGCCGGTTGCCTTCGTCGACGAAAAACGAATCGGCCTCGAAACCCATGGCGGCCCCCGTTAGGGCACAGCACAGCAGCTCTACCATGAGGGCCAGCATGGCCCCCTTCACGCCGCCGGCCGGCATCATACTGCCTTCCAAGGCGGCGCTCGGGTCGGTGGTAGGCCTGCCCTCCTTGTCCAAGGCCCAGCCCTCGGGAATCGGCTTGCCTTGATTCTTGGCCACCATGATCTTGCCCCGGGCCACTTCCGAAA
>NZ_DAIRTR010000012.1:0-35653 GCF_036803785.1 Pelomicrobium sp.
CTGCTCGCCAACAAGGAGGCCCTGGTCATGGCGGGCGGTGTATTCATGGATGCGGTGCGCCTCCACGGCGCCACGCTCCTTCCGGTGGATAGTGAGCACAACGCCATTCTCCAAGCGCTACCGGGTGGCCGGCGCACCGATCTCGACGCTTGCGGCGTGCGCCGGCTCTGGCTCACCGCCTCTGGCGGGCCGTTGCGCACCTTGCCGGCCCATGCCTTCGCCGCGGTCACGCCGGAACAAGCGTGCGCCCACCCCAACTGGGCCATGGGGAAGAAAATCTCGGTGGATTCTGCCACCCTGATGAACAAGGGCCTGGAAGTGATCGAGGCCTGCTGGCTGTTCGACGTGGCGGTGGAGCGGGTGCAGGTGGTGATCCATCCCCAAAGCATCATTCATTCCATGGTGGAGTATCGAGACGGTTCGATCATCGCTCAACTGGGCTACCCGGACATGCGCACCCCCATCGCCTATGCCCTGGGTTATCCGGAGCGCATCGACGCGGGGGTGCCCTTGGTGGACGTGGTGGGTTTCGGTCGTCTGGAGTTCGAGGCGCCGGACCTGGAACGCTTTCCCTGCCTTGCCCTCGCCTACCGCGCCATTGCGGCCGGGGACAATGCGCCGGCCGTCCTGAACGCCGCCAACGAAGTGGCGGTCGAAGCCTTTTTGGAGCGGCGCATCCCCTTTACCGCGATCCCGGACTTGATCGACTACGCGCTCGACCGGGTGCCTCCGGCAGCCCTCCGCTGCCTGGAAGATGTTCTGGACGCCGACCGGGCGGGGCGGGAGGCTGCCTGGGAGCGCCTGGTTTCTCTTGTATAATCAATCTCTCTGAGCCAGACGCGCGGCGCCGTTTCGATATGCCCGATTTTCTGCTCACCCTCGTCGCCTTTCTCCTCGCCCTGGGCGTGCTGATCGTATTCCATGAGCTCGGGCACTACGCCGTCGCACGCTGGTGCGGCGTGAAGGTGCTGCGCTTCTCGGTAGGTTTCGGCAAGCCGCTCTTCCTCTGGCGTGCCGGACGCGACCGAACCGAATGGGTGATCTCGGCCTTTCCCTTGGGCGGCTACGTCAAGATGCTGGATGAGCGGGAAGGGGAAGTGCGGCCCGAAGAGCGCCATCGTGCGTTCAACCGCCAGTCGGTTTATCGGCGTTTCGCCATTGTGTTGGCCGGACCCCTCGCCAACTTCTTGCTGGCCATCGTCCTCTACTGGCTACTGTTCCTGACCGGGGTGCCGGGGATCAAGCCGGTCCTGGGACCGGTAGAGCCGGGGACGCCGGCAGCCGTGGCTGGGCTCGCCGAGGGGGACACGCTGGTTGCCATCGATGGCAAGCCGGTCGCCACCTGGCAGGAGGTGCGGCTGCGGCTCCTCGACCGGGCCCTAGGACGGGACAAAGTGGCGCTGGAAGTGGAGACCGCCGACGGCCGGCGGGTGGCGCGTTCCCTGGACCTTTCCGCCCTGGGCGCCGAAGATCTGGACGCGGAGCTGCTCACCCGGTTGGGGCTGGTGCCTTACCGTCCCAGCGGCATCGTGAGCGTGGGGCGGGTCTTGAGCGGCGGGGCCGGGGCTCGGGCCGGGCTTCGAGAAGGCGATGTCATCGAAGCCATCGACGGGGAACCCGTTCGCCGTGCCGACCAGGTCGTGAAGAAAGCCCAGGACAATCCCGGCCGCGCTCTGGCATTCGAGTTGCGGCGCGGCGACGCCCAGGTGCGCGTCACGGTGGTTCCGGAGCCGGTGGGGGAGGGCAGCCAAGCAACCGGTCGCATCGGCATTGAGGTCCGCACCCAGTCCGAGTCTGCCCATTCCCTGGTGGTGATCCAGCGCTATGGGCCGCTCGAAGCGATCGCCCGAGCGGCTGTCAAAACCTGGGACACGACGGCGCTCACGCTGCGCATGCTCGGGCGCATGCTCCTCGGCGAGGTTTCCTGGCGCAACGTGAGCGGCCCCCTCACCATCGCCGATTACGCCGGCCAGTCCGCCCAACTTGGCTGGATCCCCTACGTGAGCTTCATTGCCCTGGTGAGCGTGAGCCTGGGGGTGCTTAACCTGCTGCCGATACCCGTGCTCGATGGCGGGCACTTAATGTATTATATCGTCGAGATTTTCAAGGGCCGTCCCGTTTCTGAAAAGGCCATGGAGCTCGGGCAGCAGGTCGGCATGGCGCTGCTGTTCGTTCTCATGGCTTTTGCTTTATACAATGACCTCAATCGACTCTTGTCGGGCTGAGAACGGATGAAGCGCAGGCTCCTCGGCCTCATGGCCGCAGCCCTGATCTCCTTCTCGGCACACGCCTTCGAGCCGTTCGTAGTGCGCGACATCCGCGTGGAAGGTATCCAACGGATCGAGGCCGGCACCGTTTTCAACTATCTACCCCTCAAAGTGGGCGACACGGTCACCCAGGAGAAAGCTTCCGCAGCCATCAAGGCCTTGTACGGCACCGGTTTCTTCAAAGACGTGCGGCTGGAGCGCGACGGGGACATACTGGTGGTTTTCGTGGAAGAGCGCCCCGCGATCTCCCAGATCGATTTCATCGGGGTAAGGGAATTCGACCTGGAGCAGCTGCGGGCGGCGCTGAAGCAAGTGGGGCTCGCGGAGGCACGCATTTTCGACCGGGCGCTGCTGGAACGCGCTGAGCAAGAACTCAAGCGCCAGTACCTGGGCCGCAGCAAATACGGCGTGCAGGTGAGCACCACCGTCACGCCCCTTGACCGCAACCGGGTGGCCATCACTTTCACCGTGGACGAGGGGGAGGTGGCCAAGATCCGCCAAATCAACATCGTGGGCAACCAAGCGTTCTCCGAGTCCCAGTTGCTCGGTCTGTTCCAGCTCACCACCCCCGGTTGGATCACCTGGTACACCAAAAACGATCAGTACTCCCGCCAAAAGCTGTCGGCGGATCTGGAGACCCTGCGCTCTTTTTACCTGGACCAGGGCTACCTGGAGTTCACCATCGACTCTACCCAGGTGTCCATCACGCCGGATAAGCGGGATATCTACATCACCATCGCCATCACCGAAGGTTCCCGCTACACCGTCTCGGATGTGAAACTGGAGGGTGATCTGCGCGTGCCGGCAGAGGAGCTGCGCAAACTCATCAAGATTAAAACCGGAGAGGTGTTTTCCCGCGCCAAAGTGACCGAATCGAGCAAACTGATCACCGATCGTCTGGGCGACGAAGGCTACGCCTTCGCCAACGTGAACGCAGTACCGCAGGTGGATAAGGACAAGAAGGAGGTGGCCTTTACCTTCTTCGTCGACCCCGGGCGCCGAGTTTATGTACGGCGCATCATCATCCAGGGCAACACGCGCACCCGGGATGAGGTGATCCGCCGGGAGCTGCGCCAGCTGGAAGGGGCATGGTATTCGGCGCGCAGGATCGAGGAGTCGAAAAAGCGCCTCGACCGCCTCGGGTTTTTCAAGCAGGTGAACGTGGAAACGCCCGCGGTGCCCGGCACCACCGACCAAGTGGACGTGGTCTTCACGGTGGAGGAGCAGCCCACGGGGGCGTTGCTCCTAGGGGCCGGCTTCTCCAGCTCGGAAGGCCTGGTGCTGAGCGGATCCATCTCCCAGAACAATTTCCTGGGTACCGGCAACGCCCTGTCGTTGCAGGTGAATTCGGGCAAGGTGAACACCGTGTACGCCCTGTCCTTTACCCAGCCCTACTGGACCGTGGACGGCGTGAGCCGCGGTTTCGACATCTTCAAGCGGGACGTGGATTCCACTTCCCTGGACGTGGGCAGCTACAAGACCTCCACCCTGGGCTTCAATTTCCGGCTCGGGGTTCCGGTCACGGCCGACGACACCGTCCTCTTCGGGCTGGGAGCGGAAAACACCGAGGTGAGCGTCTTTCCCGACAGCCCCCAACGTTTCGTCGACTTCGTCAACACCTTCGGCAAAAGCAACACCAACTTTCCCTTCACCGTGGCCTGGCAGCGGGACACTCGGGATAGCGCCTTCTTTCCGCGCTCGGGACGCTTCCAACGGGCCGGAGCCGAGGTTTCCATCCCCGTAGGTGACCTGCAATACTACAAGCTCTCGTACCAGCACCAGTGGTTCATGCCCCTGGGGCGCACCTGGAGCCTGCTACTACGCGGCGAAGTAGGGTATGGCGACGGGTACAACGACAAGCCCCTGCCCTTCTACAAGAACTTCTTCGCCGGCGGCATCAACACGGTGCGCGGTTTCGAGACCGGGTCCTTGGGTCCGAGGGACGTGAACGACGAGGCCCTGGGAGGCAACACCCTGGTCGTGGGGAGCGTGGAAGTTTTTTTTCCCTTTCCCGGATTCCGCGATGACAAGACCGCGCGTATGAGCGTCTTTCTCGACGCGGGTGCGGTGTACGGCGAGCAGGCCACGGCGGGAAGCGAAGGTGTCAGGTTCTCCACCGGCGTGAGCGTAAGCTGGCTCTCGCCCGTGGGGCCACTGCGCCTGTCCCTGGGCTTCCCGCTCAACGCGAAGGACACGGACAAGAAGGAACCGTTCCAGTTCCAGCTGGGACGCACTTTCTGAGAAGGACCGGCTATGAGGATGAAAGCAAGGACGACCTTGGCCGCGCTGGTCCTGGTGCTGGGCGCTGGCCCGGCCTGGGCCGCGGCGGAGTTAAAGATCGGCATCGTCCACGTGGAGCGGATCATGCGGGAATCGGCGCCTGCGGTGCGCGCCCAGAAAAAGATCGAGCGAGAGTTCAGCACGCGGGACCAGGAAATCCAGAAGATGGTCAAGCAGGCGCGAGACCTGCAGGCCTCCCTGGAAAAGGACGGGGTTACCATGCCCGAGTCCGAGCGCGCCAAGAAAGAGCGAGAACTGGCCAACCTCAACCGGGATTTGCAGCGGGCCCAACGGGAATTCCGCGAAGACCTGAATCTGCGGCGCAACGAGGAAACGGCCCAGATCTTGCAGAAGGCAGACCGGGTGATCAAGCAGATCGCTGAACAGGAGAAGTTCGACCTGATCCTGCAGCAGGAGGCGGTAGTCTACCGCAGCCCGCGCATCGACATCACTGACAGGGTCATCAAGGCCCTGGATGCGGAGAAATAGGTTCGGCCGGACCTTTCGGGAAAGTGCCCTCCGATCAATAAGAGCGGGAGCCCATGGCGGTACGAGCGTCCAGCGCTTGCGGCGCCTCCCTGGCCGAGCTGGTGGCGCGCTTCGGCGGCGAGCTGATCGGCGACGGACAGACACGCGTGCGCCAGGTGGGCACCCTGGAGGGGGCTGGTCCCGACCAGATCGCCTTCTTCAGCAACCCCCGCTATCGTTCCAGGCTACGCGCCACCCAGGCGGGTGCGGTGATCCTTGCGCGGCCTTTCGCATGCGAGACCTCCCGCCCTCGGATCGTGACCGACAACCCCTACGCCTATTACGCCAAGGTGGCCGCTTACCTCAACCCACCCCTTGAGATCGCCCCGGGCGTGCACCCGTCCGCGGTGGTGGATCCCACGGTTCGGGTGCCAGCCTCAGCCACGGTGGGCGCTTGTGCCCGCATCGGGGCTGGGGCCGTTCTGGGAGAGGGGGTCCGGGTGCTGGAGGGCTGTTCCATCGGTGAGCGGGTGAGCATCGGGGAGGGCACCCTGTTGTACCCGGGCGTCGTGGTCTACGCCGATTGCGTGATCGGCCGGCGCTGTATCCTGCACGCGGGTGCGGTGATCGGCGCGGACGGCTTCGGCATGGCGCTAGAGAACGGGCGCTGGCTCAAGATCCCCCAACTCGGACGGGTGGTGATCGGCGACGAGGTGGAGATCGGCGCCAACAGCACCATCGACCGAGGTGCGATCGAGGACACGGTGATCGAGGACGGGGTGAAGATCGACAACCAGGTGCAGATCGGTCACAACTGCCGCATCGGTGCCCACAGCGCCATTGCCGGATGCGCCGGCATCGCCGGCAGCACGCGGGTGGGCCGCCATTGCCGCATCGGCGGCGCGGCCATGATCCAGGGCCACATCGAGATCGCGGATCACACCGACATCTCTGGCGGTACTACGATTCTCAAGTCCATCGACACGCCGGGCGTCTACACTTCCATCTTTCCCTTCCTTCCCCACCGGGAATGGCTCAAGAATGCTCCCTACCTACGCCGCCTGGAGGAGATGGCGCGAGAGCTCAAAGAGCTCAAGGCGCGGCTGGACCGGCTCGAAAGGAACGAACCTTGATTTCTCTCGACATTCACGAAGTCATGAAGTACCTGCCCCACCGCTATCCCTTTTTGCTGGTGGATCGGGTGCTGGAACTGGAGCCGGGCAAGCGCATTCGGGCGCTCAAAAACGTCACCATCAACGAGCCCTTCTTCCAAGGGCATTTCCCCCACCATCCCATCATGCCGGGTGTGTTGATCATCGAGGCCCTGGCCCAGGCCGCGGCAACCCTGACCCTGCACTCCATGGGGCACGAGCGCAGCGACAGCTCGGTCTACTACTTCGTGGGTATCGACGCCGCCCGCTTCAAGAAACCGGTTACCGCGGGAGACCAGCTGGTCCTAGAGGTGGAGATCCTGCGCCAGGTGAAGGGAGTCTGGAAGTACGCCGCGCGGGCCAGCGTGGACGGCCAGGTCGCCACCGAGGCGGAGCTCATGTGTACCGTGCGCTCCCTATGACCGGTGTCCAGTGGAGATCGACGCTCGGAGCAAGATCGTGAAAGAGCCATCCACCACGGGCCGGGCCGCCATTCATCCCACTGCCCTCGTGGATCCGAGCGCTCGGCTAGCACCAGACGTGACCGTGGGTGCCTACAGCGTGATCGGTCCCGGAGTGGAGATTGGCGCCGGCACCTGGATCGGGCACCACGTGGTCATCAGCGGCAAGACCCGCATCGGCGAGCGCAATCGCATCTTTCACTTCTGCTCCCTGGGGGAGATTCCCCAGGACAAGAAGTACGGAGGCGAAGAGACCCGGCTGGAAATCGGCGACGACAACACGATTCGCGAATTCTGCACCTTCAACGTGGGTACTGCCCAGGATGCGGGCGTTACCCGGCTCGGCCACCACAACTGGATCATGGCCTACGTGCATCTCGCCCATGATTGCCAGGTGGGCGACTACACGGTGTTTGCCAACAACGCCCAGGTGGCGGGACACGTGCACGTGGGAGACTACGCCATCCTGGGAGGCTTCACCGTGGTGCACCAGTTCGTGCACATTGGTGCCCATTCCATCACGGGAATGGGAACGGTGCTGCTCCAGGACCTGCCCCCTTACGTGACCGCCTCCGGCAATCCGGCCAAACCCCATGGGATCAACGCGGAGGGGCTGCGCCGGCGGGGTTTTTCCGGTGAGGCGATCCTCGCTGTCAAGCGGGCGTACAAGACCCTGTACAAGTCAGGGCATACCCTGGAAGAAGCGCGGGCCGAGCTGATACGGCAGGCCGCCTTCCATCCGGAGCTGGCGGTCCTGGTGGATTTCCTCGGGAGCGCCTCCCGCGGCATCATACGCTAATCTTTTTCATGACGGCCAGCGGCCCGGGACTGCGCATCGCGATCACGGCGGGCGAGCCCTCCGGGGATGCCCTGGCGGCTCCTTTTGTCCAGGCCCTGCGGCGCCTTTATCCCGGCGCCCACTTTTACGGCATCGCTGGCCCGCGCATGATGGAGGCCGGTGTGCAGGCCCTCTTTCCCATGGAGAAGCTGTCGGTCATGGGCTATGTGGAGGTACTGCGTCACTATGTCGAAATCGTGGCCATCCGGCGCAAGCTGCGCGAGCGGCTGCTCGCGGACCCTCCCGATCTCTTCGTGGGCGTGGATGCGCCCGATTTCAATCTGGACTTGGAGATCGCTCTGAAGGCGCGGGGAATCCGCACCGTGCAATACGTGGGCCCGACGGTGTGGGCGTGGCGGGCTCGGCGCATCCACAAGGTGGTCCGCGCCGCTGATCATGTGCTCGCCCTCTTTCCGTTCGAGGAGCCCCTCTACCGCGACCACGGCATTCCCGTCACTTACGTGGGCCATCCCCTGGCGGACGCGATTGCCGAGACGCCAGACCGGGCGGCCGCCCGGCTCCGGCTGGGACTACCCCAGGACCGGCTGGTGGTCGCGCTACTTCCGGGTAGCCGCGTCTCGGAGCTGCACTATATGGCGGATCTGTTCGTCGGCGCGGCGGTGTGGCTGCGGCGGGCACGTCCTGGGGTCCAGTTCGTCGTGCCCCTGGTCAACCGGCTGACCGCCGAGCGCTTCGAGCGAGCGGCGGAGCGAGCCGGAGGCGTCAATGCCTTGGGCATGCGGCTGCTTTCGGGACAGGCCCACATCGCCATGGCGGCTGCGGACGGGGCGATCGTCGCCTCCGGCACGGCCACCCTAGAAACCGCCCTGCACAAGCGTCCCATGGTGATCACCTACAAGATCTCACCCCTCACCTGGCGCTTGGTGAGGAACCGGGGTTACCTGCCCTACGTGGGCCTGCCCAACATCCTGGCGGGCAAGTTCGTCGTGCCGGAGTTCCTTCAAGATGCCGCCACCCCCCAAGCCCTGGGCGAGGCGCTGCTTGCCCAGCTCGACGATCCGGCGCGTCTCGAACGCATCCGCCAGGAATTCACCGCCCTGCACCGGGTCCTTAAACGAGACAACGCCAACGCGGCTGCCCGAGCGGTGCTTGACTTGCTGGAGAAGCCATGAAGCGGATTGCGCCGGTGATCGCGGGCGTGGACGAAGCGGGTCGCGGCCCCTTGGCGGGCCCCGTCTATGCCGCCTGCGTGGTGCTCGATCCGCGCCGTCCCATCGCGGGCTTGCGGGATTCAAAAAAACTCGCCCCAGGACGCCGGGCGGCTTTGGCCGAGACGATCCGCCGTTCGGCCGTAGCCTGGGCCCTTGGACGCGCCGAAGTGGAGGAAATCGACCGGCTCAACATCCTCCAGGCGAGTCTGCTGGCCATGGCACGGGCAGTGGCGGCCCTGGGCCTGCGCCCCGACCGGGTGCTGGTGGATGGTCGCGACTGTCCCACCCTCGAGATGGCGGTGGAGGCGATCATCGGGGGGGATGACCGGGTACCGGAGATCGCTGCTGCCTCCATCCTGGCCAAGACGGCCCGGGATGCGGAAATGCAGCGCCTCGACGCGCTTTATCCGCTCTACGGTTTCGGCCGGCACAAGGGCTATCCGACCCCGGCTCATCTGGCAGCCCTCGGCCGCCACGGAGTAAGTCCGGTGCACCGGCGAAGCTTCGCGCCCGTGCGGGCCCTGCTCGGGGCATCGCCGGTCGGGGAGCCAGGCAAGCCCGATTGAAGACCATCAACAACGAGGAGTCGATCCCATGCGAGTCGCCATCTTCTTGCACATCCTGTCGGCAGTGGTGTGGATCGGAGGGATGTTCTTCGCCTACATGGCGCTGCGCCCAGCGGCAGTGGAGACCCTGGAGCCGCCAGTCCGACTCAAGCTGTGGGCGGCGGTGTTCCGCCGCTTCTTTCTCTGGGTATGGGCGGCGGTCATCCTGATCCTCCTCTCTGGCTTCCATATGCTGGGGGAAATCGGGGCGCTGCCGGGTTACATCCTCACCATGATGGTGATCGGCATCGTGATGGCGGTCATTTTCTTTTACGTCTATTTTCTGCCCTACACCGCCCTCAAACGGGGCTGCGCCGCTCAGGATTGGCCGGCGGCTGGAGCGGCCCTGTCCCAGATTCGCGTCCTGGTGGGCATCAACCTGGCCTTGGGGCTGATCAACGTGGCAGTGGCAACCCTGGGCCCCTTGGTCTAAGGCCAGTTTCGAAGGCTCGCTCCCGGCGGGCGGGAGCGTTCCACTGGCGGGCTTTCAGCTTCCAAGTCCGTCCAAAGCGGCAAGAAGGGCTGCTTTTTCCCGGTGCGGGTGGAACAGCCCCCGGCGCGCCGCGCAGGCGCTGCACAAGGCTTCGTAATAGCCGGGATCCTGGTCGGCGCGCAGAAGCGCGCGAGCGAGGGCTCGTTCGTCGCCTATCGGAAAGTAACCCGGATAGTCCTCTCCCAACATGCCCACGTTGCCGGGAATGTAAGAGGCGATGACCGGCACCCCCGACATCACGGCTTCGGCGATCACGTTGGCACCCCCTTCCATGAGGGAGCTCACCACCATCAGCCAGGAGGCGGCCAGCGTTCGCCGGGCTTGAGCGTGGGGAAGTTCCCCGAGCCAGCGATAGCGGCTTTCCCGGGCCATGAGAGCTTGGGCCTCCTGGGCGAATCGGGGTGCCAGGGCAGCGCCCAGTTGCACCACGTGGATCGGCCTAGAGGAAGGGATGTGGGCCAAGGCTTTGGCCGCGCGAAAAGGATCCTTTTCCTCCCGCAGGTGTCCGACGACGCACACCGCCCGGCCGGGCAGGCGCTGGCGCACCGCGAGCGGCGGGGCCGATTGATAGACCACCCGCACCTTGGACCGGAGGGCGGGCTCCAGCTCGTCGCCTCCCCGCTCCTGGAGCACGATCAAGCGGGTGGCAAGGCGGAGGGATTCCTGGGCCTCGGAAGCGATACGGATGTCCCGATAGAGGTCGGTGCCAGTCAAGGTCAGCACCAGGGGACGGCGGGGAAAGGCCTGGCGGAAGGCGTGGATCGCGGGATGGCTTTTGCGCGCGTGCAAGGCCAGCATGAGCTCCACCGGCTCGCCCGTCCAGCGGCTATACACCCGCACGTCATGGCCCGCCTCCTGGAGAAAGCGGCGCCAGCGGGCCGCCGTCTGGCGGTTGCCGGTGCGGCGGGTGGCCGCGGAAGGGGTGACGATGGCAATTCTCAAGGGCAATGGGTGCAGATTAAACTAGCGTGCATGGATCTTCCGCAACTGGTGACTATAGCAGACGAGGCGAGCGCCCTCTCCGCCGCGCTTCAGGACGCCCGGGCTCGGACCCTGGCCCTCACCGCCGATTTGGAGGGTGCGCGGGAGCTGGGGCCTAAACTCCCCATCGTGAATCCTCCCCGCTGGGAGCTGGGGCACGTGGCTTGGTTCCAGGAGCGCTGGTGCCTGCGGCGACAGGGCGAAGAGTTCGCCCCCTCCATGCTGCCCCAGGCCGATGCCCTCTATGACTCCATCGCCATCGCCCATGACCGGCGCTGGGGATTGCCTCTCCTCACCTGGCGGCAAACCCTGGAATACCTGGAACGAGTGCTGGAGGCGGTGTTGGAACGCCTCGCCCGCGGTCAGGCGCAGCCCTATTTCGTGCGCCTCGCCCTATACCACGAGGATATGCACGGCGAAGCTCTTTTCTACACGCGCCAGACCCTGGGCTACGAAGCGCCGCCGGTGGGAGGGCCGCCACCGCCCGCGCAGACTTCTCCCGGCCAAGGCGACGTGGAAGTTCCCGGCGGCGTGTTCCACCTCGGCGCCTTTCCCCAGCAGCCCTTCGCCTTCGACAACGAAAAATGGGCCCATGCCGTGCGGGTGCCGCCTTTCCGCATCAGCCGCACGACGGTAACCAGCGGGGAGTTCCTCGCCTTCGTGGAGGACGAGGGCTACCGGCGTCGGGAATTTTGGTCCGAGGCAGGCTGGCGCTGGCGCGAGTCGGTCCAGGCGCAACATCCGGTGTATTGGGAGAAGCGGGATGGTCAATGGCTCGAGCGGCGCTTCGCTGCCTGGCGGCCCTTGCGCATGGAGTCGGCAATGCTGCACGTGAACTGGTATGAAGCGGAGGCCTATTGCCGCTGGGCCAGGCGGCGGCTGCCCACCGAAGCGGAGTGGGAGACGGCTGCGGCGTGGAGCGAGGGGGCGAGGCTTCCCCACGAAAAGCGTCGGTATCCCTGGGGCGGCGAGCCTCCCGATGCAGGCCGTGCTTGCCTGGACGGATGGTACCGGGAGCCGTCGCCGGTGACGGCCCTTCCCGCGGGCGACAGCGCCGTCGGCTGCCGGCAGATGCTGGGCAACGTATGGGAGTGGACCGCCGATTGGTTCCTGCCCTATCCGGGATTCGTGCGCGATCCCTACAAGGAATATTCCGAACCCTGGTTCGGCGACCACAAGGTGCTGCGGGGCGGCTGCTTCGCCACCCGCGCTCGGTTGGTCCATAACACATGGCGCAACTTCTACACGCCGGATCGCCGGGACGTGTTCGCGGGCTTTCGCACCTGCGCCCTCAATTGAATGTCGTCAAGCCGGGTCATTCGATCCAGGGACAATCCCGCCTTCAAGCGCCTGGTGAAGCTCATCGACTCCGGCCGCCACCGCCGCGAAACGGGGCGCATTGTGTTGGAAGGCATGCGCTTGCTACGGGCGCTGCTCGCCCGGGGAGGGCTTCCCGATCTGGTGGCGGTCGCCGAATCGGAGGCGCAGGCGCCCGAGCTCGCTGCTTGCTTGCAAGCGGTGCCGGCCGATCGCATCCTTCTCCTATCCGACGCCTTGTGCGCCCGGCTCTCCGATCTGGCGACGCCTCCCGGCGTACTCGCCGTAGCAGCACCTCCCCCGCCGCGTCTTCGGCGGACCCCTCCTGGCTTCCTGCTCCTGCTGGAAGATCTTCAGGATCCGGGCAACGTGGGCTCCATTCTGCGCACAGCGGCAGCGGCGGGCGTGGATCTGGTGCTCCTCTCGCCCGGCTGCGCCGACCCCTGGTCCCCCAAGGTGCTGCGCTCTGCCATGGGCGCCCACTTCCTGCTGCCCCTGCGCGAGCGAGCGGATTTGCTGGAAGCGGCGCGGGGCTTTGCAGGCCAGGTGATTGCCACCAGCGCCCACGCCTGCGTGTGCCTCTTCGATCTGGATCTCACCGGCCCCACCGCCTTCATCCTCGGCAACGAAGGCGTGGGAGTCACTCAGCGCCTCCAGGAGGCAGCTCATGCAGTGGTCCGCCTCCCCATGCCTGGGGGCATGGAATCCCTCAACGCTGCGGCCGCGGCCGCCGTGTGCCTGTACGAGCGGGTGCGCCAGTTGCAGGCGGCCGGGCGCGACGGACACACTGTCAATAGATGTGGCGAGTGAGATTGGCCTGGTGCAGGATGGTGGTGGCCATTTCCTCCACTGACATGGACGTGGCGTCGATATAGGGCACCCCTTCCTGGCGCATGAGGGCTTCTGCTTCCCGCACCTCGAATTCGCAGTTGGCGAGATCAGCGTACTTGCTGCCCGGGCGGCGCTCGCTGCGGATCAAGTGCAGCCGCTCCGGGTTGATGGTCAGGCCGTAGAGCTTGCTGCGATAAGGGCTGAGGGGCGCCGGCAGGCGCATGGCGCCGAAATCCTCCGGAATCAGCGGGTAGTTGGCCGCCCATACGCCGAACTGCAATGCCAGGTATAAGGTAGTGGGCGTCTTGCCACTGCGCGAGACCCCGATCAACACCACGTCCGCCTGGTGTAGGTCGCGAGTGGACACTCCGTCGTCGTGGGCCAGGGCAAAATTCACCGCTTCGATGCGGCGATGGTAGTCCACCACGTCCCGAGCGCTATGGGAGCGGCCCACCGTGTGACTCGACTTCACCCCCAGCTCCTGCTCCATGGGGGTGATGAACACGTCCATGCAGTCGAGCACCAGGGCATTCGCCTGGGCCACGATGCGGTTAATGTCGGGGTTGACCAGGGTGCTGAAGACCAGGGGGCGGGCGCCGTCCTGCTCGGCGGCCTTATTGATCTGCTCCACTGCCGCTCGCGCTTTCTCGACCGTGTCCACATAGGGCAGGGTGCGCTCGTTGAACTTGACCGTCTCGAACTGGGTGAGCAGGCTGTGGCCCAGCATTTCGGCGGTGATGCCGGTGCGGTCGGAGACGAAGAACGCCGTGCGCCTCATGGAACGACCTCAAGAAAAGGGAGTACTTTGGCTGCGGGAACCGCGGCGAACGGTTAAAATAGCGATTTTTTTCTGCGATTACAATTCAGTGCGCGACGAGGTCGGGACATGAGCGAGCGCTACGTGCTGTGGTTCGACGAAGTGGGCATGAAAGACGTGGAACGCGTGGGAGGTAAGAACGCCTCCCTCGGCGAGATGATCGGCCACCTCGCCCACGCGGGCGTGCGGGTGCCAGGGGGATTTGCCACCACCGCCCAGGCGTATCGGGATTTTCTCTCCCAGGGCGGGCTCGACCGGCGCATCCGGGAGGCCCTCGCCCGGCTCGACGTCGATGACATCGCCGCGCTCACCCGCACCGGCGCCCAGATCCGGAGTTGGGTTACGGAAGCGCCGTTTCCGCCGACCCTGCAAGCGCAGATCGTCGAGGCCTACCAGCGCCTGGTCGAAGAAGGCGGTCCAGAACTCTCGGTGGCGGTTCGCTCTTCGGCCACTGCCGAAGATCTACCGGATGCCTCCTTCGCGGGACAGCAAGAGACTTTTCTCAACGTCCATGGGTTGGACCGGGTCCTGGAGGCGGTGAAGCAGGTGTTCGCCTCTCTGTTCAACGACCGGGCCATCGCCTATCGGGTCCACCAGGGCTTCGACCACGCCCGGGTAGCCTTGTCCGCGGGGGTGCAGCGCATGGTGCGTAGCGACCTCGCCTCGAGCGGTGTCATGTTCACCCTGGACACCGAGTCGGGCTTCGACCAAGTGGTCTTCATCACCTCTGCCTACGGCTTGGGCGAGACGGTGGTCCAGGGCCAGGTGAACCCGGACGAGTTCTACGTCTACAAGCGCGGGCTCAAGGAAGGACGCCCAGCCATCCTGCGTCGCACGCGGGGCTCCAAGGCGATCAAGATGGTGTTCGCGAACGCCGAGGAGGCGGGCCACTCGGTGCGCACCGTGGACGTTCCTGAGGAAGAACGGCTGCGCTTTTCTCTCAACGATGACGAAATCATGGAACTCGCCCGCTATGCTCTGGCAATTGAGGCGCACTACGGCCGCCCTATGGACATCGAGTGGGGTAAGGACGGGATCGAGGGCAAGCTCTACATTCTCCAGGCACGGCCCGAGACGGTGAAAGCGCGGGCTTCCCTGGATCAGATGCAGCGCTACCGGCTCAAGCGGCGCTCCCAGGTGCTAGTGTCCGGGCGGGCGATTGGGCAGAAGGTGGGCTCCGGGCCGGTGCGTCTGGTCAAGGACGCCTCGGAGATGCATCGGGTGCAACCGGGTGACGTGCTGGTGACGGACATGACCGATCCAGACTGGGAGCCGGTGATGAAACGGGCGGCTGCCATCGTCACCAATCGGGGCGGGCGCACCTGCCACGCAGCCATCGTCGCCCGGGAGCTGGGCATTCCGGCGGTGGTGGGTACAGGAGATGCGACCCGGGTTCTGCGGGATGGTCAATTAGTGACTGTCTCCTGTGCGGAAGGCGATACGGGTCACGTCTACGAGGGGGTACTGGAGGTGGAAGTGGTCGATCTCGCACCCCAGTCCATGCCGCCTTGCCCAGTGAAGATCAGCATGAACGTGGGCAACCCGGACCTCGCCTTCGAATTCCAGCGGCTGCCCAACGACGGGGTGGGGCTCGCCCGGCTGGAGTTCATTATCGCCCGCATGATCGGCGTGCACCCGAAAGCCGCTCTGGAGTACCCCCGCCTGCCAGCCGAGGTGAAACAGGCCGTAGAGCGGCAGAGCGCGGGCTACGAGAGCCCGGCGGCATTCTACGTGGAAAAACTGACCGAAGGCATCGCCACCCTGGGAGCCGCCTTCTGGCCCAAGCCGGTCATCGTGCGCCTGTCGGACTTCAAGTCGAACGAGTACTCGAGTCTGATCGGGGGAGAGCGCTACGAACCCAAGGAGGAAAACCCGATGCTGGGCTTCCGTGGCGCCTCCCGTTACCTGGCCTCCTCGTTCCGGGATTGCTTCGAGATGGAATGCCGGGCGTTGAAGCGGGTGCGCGACGAGATGGGGCTCACCAACGTGGAGATTATGGTGCCCTTCGTACGCACCCTGGAGGAGGCGCGCCAAGTGCTGGTACTGCTCGCCGAGCACGGGCTGAGGCGGGGCGAAAATGGGCTGCGTATCATCATGATGTGCGAGATTCCGTCGAACGCCCTGCTGGCGGACCAGTTCCTGGAATACTTTGACGGGTTCTCCATCGGCTCCAACGACATGACCCAATTGACCCTCGCCCTGGACCGGGATTCCGGCCTTGTGGCCGAGCTCTTCGATGAACGGGATCCCGCGGTGAAAGCCATGCTGCGTATGGCGATCCAGGCGTGCCGCCGGGCGGGCAAATACGTGGGCATCTGCGGCCAGGGGCCTTCGGACCATCCTGATCTTGCCCGCTGGCTCATGGAGGAGGGGATCGAGAGCCTCTCCCTCAATCCGGACACGGTGGTCGAGACCTGGCTCTATCTCGCGAGCCAGGCGAAAAGCCAGAGTCCTGCCCCGGCTTGACAGGCCGCGGCGCCTGTACCGCGCCGGCTACCGGGGCTTGCAAGGATGCGCCAACGCGCAAGCGAACGCCGGTCTGCAAGCTGTTGCCCCCAGGCGTTTTAAGCTATCATAGGCTTCCATGACAAAGTTTGTCTTCGTCACCGGTGGCGTCGTCTCCTCCCTAGGTAAAGGTACCGCCTCCGCGTCCCTGGCAGCGCTTCTCGAATCCCGCGGCATCCGAGTCACCCTGATCAAGCTGGATCCGTACATCAACGTGGATCCGGGCACCATGAGCCCGTTCCAGCACGGCGAGGTGTTCGTGACCGAGGACGGGGCGGAAACCGATCTGGATCTGGGGCACTACGAGCGCTTCAGCCAAGCCAAGATGACTCGCCGCAACAATTTCACCACCGGCCAGATCTACGAAAGCGTCATCAAGAAGGAGCGGCGCGGCGACTACCTGGGGGGCACGGTACAGGTGATCCCCCACATCACCGACGAAATCAAGAGCTTCATCCGCGCAGGAGCAGGCGACGCGGAAGTCGCCATCGTCGAGATTGGCGGTACGGTGGGCGACATCGAATCTCTGCCCTTTCTCGAAGCGGTGCGTCAGATGGCGATCCAGATGGATCGGCAGGACACCTGCTTTATCCATCTGACCCTGGTGCCCTACATTCCCTCTGCGGGGGAGATCAAGACCAAGCCTACCCAGCACTCGGTCAAAGAGCTGCGGGAGATCGGAATCCAGCCCGACATCATCTTGTGCCGAGCAGACCGGCCGCTGCCGCCGGAAGAGCGCCGCAAAATTGCTCTCTTTACCAACGTGCCCGAGGAGGCGGTGATCTCGGCGGTGGATGTGGATAGCATCTACAAGATCCCCGCGATGCTCCACCGCCAGAAGCTGGACGACATCGTCTGCCGCCGTCTGGGATTGTCGGTGCCGCCGGCTGACCTGAGCGACTGGGACAAATTGGTGCAAGCGCTCGAGCATCCCGTCGCGGAGGTGGACATCGCGCTGGTGGGGAAATACGTCAACCTCACCGAGTCGTATAAATCCCTCTCCGAAGCCTTGACCCACGCCGGGATCCATACCCGCTCCCGGGTGCGTATTCACTACATCGATTCGGAAGCGATCGAGCGGGAAGGCACCGGGTGCCTGCAGGGCATGGACGCCATCCTGGTGCCCGGCGGTTTCGGCAAGCGGGGCGTCGAGGGGAAAATCCAAGCCATTCGCTATGCCCGGGAGAACAAGATCCCTTACCTGGGCATCTGCTTGGGGTTGCAACTTGCGGTCATCGAGTTTGCCCGTCACGTGGCGGGCCTCGACGGCGCCCATAGCACCGAGTTCGATCCGGATACACCCCATCCCGTGATCGCTTTGATCAGCGAATGGGTCAACCGGGACGGGTCGCTCGAACGGCGCAGCGCTCAGTCGGACTTGGGCGGCACGATGCGCCTGGGCGGCCAGGAGTGCGCGTTGCGGGAAGGCACGCTGGCGCGCAGGATTTACAACGCGCCCCGGATCGTGGAGCGCCACCGGCACCGCTACGAGGTCAACAACAACTACCTACCCCAGCTCGAGGCCGCAGGGCTGCGAGTGAGCGGTTTGTCCACCGCCGAGGGATTGGTGGAAATGATCGAACTTCCGGACCACCCCTGGTTCGTAGCAAGCCAGTTCCACCCGGAGTTCACCTCCACTCCGCGCGGCGGTCATCCTCTGTTCAATGCCTTCATTCAGGCTGCCCTGGCGCACAGGCGCCGCACGCGGGGCATCCCGGAAGAGCGGGTTTCCGAGGTGCCGGTGGGGCTGGGCAGCACGGTGTGACATGCCACCCCTCGCCGTGAACCTGTGCGGCTTCGAAGTGGGCCTCGGCCGGCCGTTCTTCCTGATCGCGGGGGCGCCCGGACGCGGCGGCGCGCAGCGCCTGGGGCGGGAAGGGCACCGCAGGGGCCCGCGTTGGGAGCGGAGGCGCGCATGAACCTCTGCGGCTTCGAAGTGGGCCTCGGCCGGCCGTTCTTCCTGATCGCGGGCCCCTGCGTCGTCGAATCGCTGCAGTTGGCCATCGACACCGCCGGCCGCCTGAAGGAAATCTGCGGCAAGCTGGGGATTGCTTTCATCTACAAGTCCTCCTACGACAAAGCGAACCGCAGCTCGGGCAAGTCGTTCCGCGGGTTGGGGATCGAACAGGGCTTAAAGGTGCTCTCCGAGGTGAGGCGGCAGGTGGGCGTGCCGGTGCTCACCGACGTGCACACCGAAAGCGAAGTCCCCCTCGCGGCGGCAGCGGTAGATGTGCTGCAGACGCCCGCCTTCCTGTGCCGCCAGACGGACTTCATTCGCGCCGTAGCCTCCGCTGGTCGGCCAGTGAACATCAAGAAGGGGCAATTCCTGAGCCCTTGGGAGATGAAGAACGTGGTGGAGAAGGCGCGGGAGGCGAGTGGCCAAGACAACATCCTGGTATGCGAGCGGGGTGTCTCTTTCGGCTACCATAACTTGGTCTCGGACATGCGCTCCCTCAGGGTAATGCGAGAGACCGGCTGCCCCGTGGTATTCGACGCCACCCATTCAGTGCAGCTTCCGGGCGGGCAAGGGGATCGCAGCGGCGGTCAGCGGGAATTCGTCCCGGTCCTTGCCCGGGCAGCTATTGCCGTGGGAGTTTCGGGGCTGTTCATGGAGACCCATCCCGACCCGGACCGTGCCCTCTCCGACGGTCCGAACGCCTGGCCCCTGGACCGCATGCCGGAGCTGCTGGAGACGCTCAAAGACATCGATGCCCTGGTGAAGGCGCGGGGGTTTTCCGAAGAGCGCTACCTCGAGGAATCGGCGCTCCGCGCCGCTAAATAAAACCAAGATCCACGAGCTGCCATGAGTGCCATAGTCGACGTTGTTGCACGCGAAATTCTGGATTCCCGAGGAAATCCCACGGTGGAGGCGGACGTGCTGCTCGAGTCCGGATCCATGGGACGCGCTGCAGTACCCTCCGGAGCTTCCACCGGCCAGAAGGAAGCGGTGGAGCTGCGCGATGGCGATGCCCAGCGCTATCTGGGCAAGGGCGTGCTGAAGGCGGTGGAGAACGTAAACACCGAAATCTCGGAAGCCATCATGGGTCTGGATGCTGCCGAGCAGAGCTTCATCGACAAGACCCTGATCGAGCTCGACGGCACGGAAAACAAATCTCGACTGGGGGCTAACGCGATCCTCGCCGTTTCCCTGGCGGTGGCCAAGGCCGCTGCTGACGAGGCGGGCCTTCCCCTTTACCGCTACTTGGGCGGTGTCGGCCCCCGAGCCATGCCGGTGCCGATGATGAATATCATCAACGGCGGTGCCCATGCCAACAACCGACTAGACATGCAGGAGTTCATGATCGTTCCGGTAGGTGCCCAGAGCTTTCGGGACGCCCTGCGCTGTGGCGCCGAAGTGTTCCACGCCCTCAAGAAGCTCCTGCACGACCAAGGCATGCCCACCACCGTCGGGGATGAGGGCGGGTTCGCCCCCGACCTCCCCGGCAACGAGGCTGCCTTGGAGCTCATCATGCGGGCGATTGAGGCCGCCGATTACCTTCCTGGGGCAGACGTATCCATCGCTATCGACTGCGCCGCCTCCGAGTTCTACGAAGAGGGTAAATACGTGCTTCAGGCCGAGAAGCGCAGCCTGAGCGCGGAGGAATTCGCCGCATATCTTTCCTCCTGGACGCAGAAGTACCCGATCCTCAGCATTGAGGACGGCATGAGCGAAACCGACTGGGACGGCTGGAAGTTGCTCACTCAACGTCTCGGAAGAAGCGTGCAGCTGGTGGGCGACGATATTTTCGTCACCAATCCCCGTATTCTGGGGGAGGGAATCAAGCAGGGCGTCGCCAATTCGATCCTCATCAAGGTCAATCAAATCGGGACCCTCACCGAAACCCTGGAAGCGATCGAGCTCGCCAAACGCTCCGGCTATACCGCCGTGGTGTCTCACCGCTCGGGAGAGACCGAGGATACCACCATTGCCGACATCGCGGTGGCCGCGGGCGCGATGCAAATCAAAGCCGGATCACTTTCGCGTTCGGATCGCCTGGCAAAATATAACCAGTTGCTGCGCATCGAGGAGGATCTAGGCGAATCCGCCTACTATCCCGGCCGGGGGGCGTTCTACCAGCTCAAGTGATGCGACTTCTCGCTCTCGCGCTGGTGGCCCTGATCGTGTTGATTCAATATCCCTTATGGTTCGGAAAGGGCAGCTGGCTGAGGGTATGGGAGCTGGAGAGGCAACTCCAAGAGGCGCGGGCGGTGAACGAGCGGCTGCGGCAGCGTAACGCTGCCCTAGATGCAGAGGTCCGTGATCTCAAGCAGGGTCTGGAAGCCGTAGAAGAGCGGGCCCGGGCTGAGCTGGGAATGATCCGCCAGGATGAAGTGTTTTTCCAGGTATTGGAATTGGCCGCCGGGGGAGGCTCCGCTCCGGTGCCGCCGCCCGCCTCAGCGCAGCGCTAGAGGTGACATCAATTTCGCCTGCCGCTTGACCTACAGCGCGTGCCTGTTCTTTCTGTCGCCTCAACCCAGCGCGGGAACTCCGAAAAGCCGCTGGTGCTGAGTCAGCAGCACCAGGTAAAGGAGGATTCCCACCGCGGGACCGCATAAACCCAATGCCTCGCCAATCCACGGAGGTCCGCCCCTGGAAGGCTGCCCGAAAAGGGAAGAGGGAGGCGCAGGGCGCAACCTCGCTCTAGGCCTCTCCCAGATGCGCGACCCGCTTGGCGTCGATGGCAGGCATCCCGTCCAGAGCGAGGATGGCCATGCCGCCGAACAGGAGCAAGGAGGGCAAACCGCCGTTCACTGCCAAATAGGCGAGCGCCCACAGGGTACCCACAAAGGAAGGGATGCCACGTGACGGCCGCGATTCCGGCGATGGGGCGCCCGATCAAACCAGCCACTTCCCGCCCACCGCCGTCACATCGCGGAAAAAGAGCCACAGCACGATCAACACGAGGGCGACGGGCATGACGATCGCCGGCACGAGACGCCCAGCCGCGGCCAGATCCCACAGAGAGGTATCCGTGGCGCTTTTCCATGGGCCCAAAGGACACCTAGAGCCAGAAGCGAATACAAAGCGAGGAACACCGCTTCGCCGATGCGCGTGGCAAGGCGCTGGCGGACGGGCGAAAAGGAGAGCAGAAACTGCCCGCCCACGAATCCGAGCATCGACACAAACAGAAGCAGGAGCGGGTCCACGGCTCAAGCACCAGCGACGGTGGACCCCGCCATTCTAACTCAGATAATCCAGGCCCTGCGCGAGGCGGGGCTGGAAGCCCACTACCGTATCCGAGAGGAACCGTCAGCCCAGGGACCCAGGGCCGGGCCCCGGCCTGTCCGGCCCGAGCGCGGGCGGCCGAGCGAGGCGGCCATGTAGAAGGGGGGCCGCTGCCGCCAGTCGGCCCGTACGAGCCGGGGCAGCGGGGAGAACTCGTATCGTCGAAGGCCGGTCATTTTATGCCCTCGGTATTACGCCCCTCGACACTCTTGGCATCGCTACATGTTTCACGGACGGCACCGTTCTCACCGTAGCGGTCGCCAGCACGGTCCGCAAGGGGCTAGATGACGGGGCTATCCTGCGGCGATGGGGACGCCGTTAGCCCCACGCGACGCACAGCGGCCCGGTTTCGCGACCGGCTTTTGACGAGGACGCGGATCCCCGCTACCGTTTCGACAACGGACCGGCGATGCGGATGGCCGCCATCGGCTGGACAATCGACGCGCGCAACCGGGCGCTGCACGAGGCGGCCAAAAGCGCGCAAGTCACACCCAATCCTCGGCAAGGCGCACAGGGCAGCGGTGCTCCGAGCAGTTCCACTGGCCGCGCTGGCAAAGGCAAAGACAGGACTGTCGCCTTCCTGGTAGATCGCTACGGTTACGCTTGCTCGATACCGTTGAGCCGCCTTCCACGCCGAGGCGGGATTCGATGCCACCTTCCAAGGGACAGTCCCCGCGGCGGTGGTGTCGTTCCTGGAACCGACCGACTTGGAGCACGCTGCGCGCAAGGCCGTCTCCCCGCCGCCGCCACTCTGGCGCGCACGCCACAACGCTAGCGGAAGCATGCTATAGGGGCGTTCCGGCAGCAATCCGGGCTGAAACGCCTTCGCTGCCTCGATCAGGCGCTGCGTGCCGAAGCCATCGCCCTTGCCTGTGGATACAGGCAATTCCCTTAGCCGATGACTTGCGGGGTGGAAAACGATCCTCACGGGAAAGGGATGGCTCCCCGAGCAGGACTCGAACCTGCGACCCGCGGATTAACAGTCCGTTGCTCTACCGGCTGAGCTATCGGGGAAGCGAGAGGATGAGAATTTTACGGTCTCCGCTGGGCCCGGACAACCCCGGCCAGGAGCTAGCGGATGACTTTGGCGATCGCATCCGCCACGTAGTCGATGTTGCGGGCGTTGAGCGCCGCAACGCAAATGCGGCCGGTATCCACCGCATAGATGGAAAATTCGTCCCGCAGCCGCCGGACCGCCTCCTTGGACAGGCCGGAATAGGAAAACATCCCCCGCTGGCGCGCAATGAAGCCGAAGTCCGCCCCTGGAACTCGGGCATGAATCTTTTCCACTAACTGGTTTCGCATGGTGCGGATGCGCTGCCGCATCTGACCGAGCTCTTGCTCCCACAGGGCCCGCAGATCGGGAGAACCGAGCACCCCGGCGACGATTTTTCCGCCGTGGGTGGGAGGATTCGAGTAGTTGGTACGCACAACGCGTTTTAACTGGCTTAAGACCCGCGCGGCTTCGTCGGCCCCGCTGGTCACCACGCTCAGAGCCCCCACCCGCTCCCCGTACAGGGAAAACGACTTGGAGAAGGAGCTGGACACGAACAAGGGGCCCTCCGTCTCGGCGAAACGCCGCACCACCCGGGCGTCCTCCTCCAGCCCGTCACCGAATCCCTGGTAGGCGATGTCGAGGAAAGGCACCAGGTCCCGGCGGCGCACGGTGGTGATCACCTCCTCCCACTGGTCGGGGCTCAGATCCACGCCGGTCGGGTTGTGGCAGCAGGCATGGAGCACCACGATGGACTGGGCCGGCATGCCGTGGAGGGCCTCCATCATTGCGGCAAAGCCGACGCCATGGGTTGCCGGATCGTAGTAGGGATAGGCGTTCACCGTGAATCCGGCTCCCTCGAACAGGGCCCGGTGGTTTTCCCAACTGGGATCGCTGATCCACACTTGGGCGCCGGGAAGCAGCCGGCGCAGGAAATCGGCCCCGATCTTCAAGGCTCCCGTGCCCCCCAAGGCTTGAAGCGTCAACACTCGGCCGTCTGAGACCGCGCTCGAGTCAGCACCGAAAAGCAGGCTCTGGGCCATGCGGTCATAGGCGGGCAAGCCGTCGATGGGAAGGTAGTTGCGGGGGGCTGCCTGCTCCACCACCTGGCGCTCCGCGAGGCGCACGCACTCCAGCAGAGGTACCCGGCCGGTCTCATCGCAATAGACCCCGACCCCCAAGTTGACCTTGGCCGGGTTCTTGTCAGCGTTGAAGAGCTCGTTTAGGCCGAGGATGGGGTCGCGGGGCGCCATGGGAACGCCGGCAAACAAAGAAGAGGGCATGGGTCGGCTCTGGGATGAAAGCAAAAAATTTGATTTTACCTCGGCAGTGGCGCCAGACAAAGAAATAGGGCGAGCGTGGCGGGAATCCGCAGGGGTATGGGAGAATCTAAGTGTTCGCCCGAGACCGCTATCCATTGGATCTTCATTGCCCCATGGCACGCCTTGCGCCTCCCACGGTCGCCCGTTCCCCCCACCGGGTGGAGACCTTTCCCGGCAGTCCCTTCCGGCTCCACCAGCCGTTTCCGCCGGCAGGTGACCAGCCCCAGGCGATCGCCCAGCTGGTGGAAGGCGTGCGCGACGGGTTGATGTACCAGACGCTGCTGGGTGTCACGGGCTCCGGTAAGACCTATACCATGGCCAACGTCATCGCCCGCCTGGGCCGGCCGGCCTTCATCCTGGCACCCAACAAGACCTTGGCTGCCCAGCTCTACGCGGAGATGCGGGAGTTCTTTCCGGAAAACGCTGTGGAGTATTTCGTCTCCTACTATGACTACTACCAGCCGGAAGCCTACGTGCCTTCCCGGGATCTCTACATCGAGAAAGACTCCAGCATCAACGAGCACATCGAGCAGATGCGGCTGTCGGCCACCAAGTCCCTGTTGGAGCGGGACGATTGCGTGATCGTGGCCACCGTGTCCGCCATCTACGGCATCGGCGATCCGGTGGACTACCACGGCATGATCCTGCACCTGCGGGAGCGGGAGCGGATCTCCCAGCGGGACATCATCAAGCGCCTGGCGGACATGCAATACCAGCGCAACGACTTAGACTTTCGCCGGGGAACCTTCCGCGTGCGCGGGGACGTGATCGACATTTTCCCTGCGGAGCATTCCGAGACGGCACTACGCGTGAGCCTGTTCGACGACGAGGTGGAAGAGCTCCATCTCTTCGATCCCCTCACCGGGCGGATGATGCAGCGGGTGGGACGGTTCACGGTCTATCCTTCGAGCCATTATGTCACCCCGCGCGGCACCACCTTGAGAGCGATCGAGGCGATCAAGCAGGAGCTCGCCGAGCGCATCGAATTCTTCCAGAAGGCCGGCCGCCTGGTGGAGGCCCAGCGCATTGAGCAACGCACCCGTTTCGACCTGGAGATGCTCAACGAGCTGGGCTTCTGCAAGGGCATCGAGAACTATTCCCGTCACCTCTCTGGCCGCGCGCCCGGCGAGCCACCGCCCACCCTGATTGACTATCTTCCGACCAACGCGATCATGTTCATCGACGAGAGCCACGTGACTGTTCCCCAGCTCGGGGGCATGTACCGGGGCGACCGCTCGCGAAAGGAAAACCTGGTGGAATACGGTTTCCGACTGCCGAGCGCCCTGGACAATCGGCCGCTGCGGTTCGACGAATTCGAGCGGGTGATGCGCCAGACCATCTTCGTCTCGGCCACTCCGGCGGAGTACGAGCGGGAGCGTTCGGCCCAGATCGTGGAGCAGGTGGTGCGGCCCACCGGGCTGGTGGACCCGGCCCTGGAAGTGCGGCCCGCCTCGACCCAGGTGGACGATCTCATGTCGGAGATCAATCTGCGGGTCGGCCGCAGCGAGCGGGCACTAGTGACCACCCTCACCAAGCGCATGGCCGAGGACTTGACCGAATACCTCTCCGAGCACGGTATCAAGGTGCGTTATCTCCACTCCGACATCGACACGGTGGAGCGGGTGGAGATCATCCGGGATCTGCGCCTCGGAAAATTCGATGTGCTGGTGGGGATCAACCTGTTGCGGGAGGGCCTCGACATCCCGGAGGTCTCCCTGGTGGCCATCCTGGACGCAGACAAGGAGGGGTTCCTGCGCTCCGAGCGCTCCCTCATCCAGACCATCGGCCGGGCAGCACGCCACGTGAACGGCACTGCCATCATGTACGCGGACACGATGACCGACTCCATGCGGAGGGCGATCGAGGAGACCGAGCGCCGACGGCGCAAGCAGATCGCTTTCAACAAGGAGCACGGCATCGTCCCGCGCAGCGTCTCCAAGCGCATCAAGGACCTGATCGACGGCATCTACGAGCCGGAGAGCACCAAGCCGCTGTCCATGGCAGCCGAAGCCCAGGCGGGCTACCGCGTCCTATCCGAAGAGCAGTACGCGAAAGAGATCAAGCGAGTCGAAAAAGAAATGCTGGAAGCGGCAAAGAACCTGGAGTTCGAGCGGGCCGCCCAGCTTCGGGACTTGCTGCACAGCCTCAAGAACCGGCTGTTCATCGGATTCGACCAAGGATAGCGTTCCCTCCCTCGGCTCGCTTCGGTCAAAAGGCAATGCCGACCCGCTCCAGCGCCCCGGCCACCGGGGAGCAGGCGAGGATCGAGCGGCAGGCCCGGTACCAGGCCTCCCGATCCCCCACGGCACACAGCAGGTCGAGGCCGCCAAACGCACACACGGCGGTCTCCACCACCCGCTCCCGGTCCTCGGCGGTCACGCCACCCAGGGGTGCTTCCAGGAGTGCCGGGTCCTTATCGCTGCGGCGATCAGACGGCGAAGCGACTACGCGCACCACGGCCGCGCCCAGCTCGAGCAGCCGAGGGACCAAACCCGGGTCGTGGCGGTCGGCGCCCGGGGTCACCAGGGCAACCTGGCCGAGGAGCGGGCGCTTGCCCGCGGCCTCACGCCGCAGCCTCTGCTCGAATCCTCCGTAGGCCAGTTCGGCCAAAGCGATGAACTGGGGCGGTGCCGCCCGGTATGCGTCGTGGGCAGAGGCGCGAGTGATGATGGCGATGTCATGGAGATAGACGTCCGCCGCGACGGAGGCGTGGCGGGCATCCACCCCCAGGGCGGCCAGTCCCAGCGCGGGGTCCAAAACGATGCGGGGAGAGGGGTCTAGGGCGCGGGCCTTCTCGGGGCCCAGGTAGCGGGTCAGATACGCAGCGTAGGCACGGGTGTAGGCACCCACGTCCCGCCCGAGGAGGGGTACCCGCCGGGTGAAAATCGCGTGCTGAGGCGTCGGCGGGCCCTGCTGGGACACGGTTTCCAGGTCGGTGCGCCGGGCGAAGGCCATGGCCACCGGATCCCGGGCTAGCGTAAGGACGAGGGGGAAGCCCGCAGCGCGAGAGACGTCCCGGCGCAGTTGGGCGGCAGCCTCCGGGTCCAAGGGAGGGACCGCCGCCTCGGGCAGCACCCAGGCGCCCCGGGCGGCAAGATAGTCTTCTGCCCGGGCTACCAGAGCGATCATGTTTTCGTAGGATTGCCGGGCGCTGGGGCCGAAGGCGACCGCGCCGTGAAATTGGAGGATGAAGCCGATGGTGCGGAGCGTTGCCTGCTGCCGGAACGCCTCGGCGCAGGCTTTGGCCAGCTCGAAACCGGAGTGGCGGTAGGGCACCACCGGTGCCAGCTCCCCGTATACCTCTTGCAATACCCGGTCGGCGGCGGCCACGTTGGCCACCGCCAGGATGCTGTCGGCATGGGTATGTTCCACGTAGGGGAAGGGAAGCGCCCCATGGAGCAGGGTCTCGATGGAGGGGGTCGGCGCGCCGGGGGAAAGCACCGCGTCCTTGAGCCGCGCCAGCATCTCCTCATTGTCGAGCTCCTCGCATTCGAGAAGCGGCAAGACCCGGTCCAGATCGATCGGCACGAAGGCCCCTTCGTCCACGCAGGCGAGGTCGGCACCGCTGCCTTTCACGTAGAGCACCCGGCACCCCCGCTCCTCCACCTTGACCGAAGTGTTGCCGCCCCCGTAGAGGACCAAGGCGGGGTCCTGGCCCAGGAGCCGCGAGGTATAGACGCGGCTTCCCAGCGCCCCGGGAAATCGGGCGGCCTCTTGATCGTCCCAGCGGCTACGGATGGGCATGGTGGAGGGATGAGTCGGCGCAGGGCTATTATAAACGTCGCCTCCCATGAGCCGCCGGTCCCCCGTCGATAGGCCCCAATATACGATCCGCCTGGTGGGCTGGAGTGATGCCCAGGCCCAGCTCGCCGCCGTGCGGCGGGCCGTTTTCATCGAAGAACAGGGTGTTCCCGAAGCGCTGGAGTGGGACGGCGCGGATGCCGAGTCCGTCCACGCTTTGGCCCAAGATGCGACGGGAGCGGCCATCGGCACAGCGCGGCTCCTTCCCGACGGCCGCCTCGGCCGCATGGCCGTGTTGCCCCCTTGGCGGGGCAGGGGCGTGGGGGGTGCGCTGCTCGCCGCCCTGCTGGCGGAGGCGCAACGCCGAGGGCTGTCCCCGGTGCGGCTTCACGCCCAGGTCCACGCGGTCCCGTTCTACGAGCGTTTCGGCTTCGTGCGAGAGGGGGAAGCGTTCATGGAAGCGGGCATCCCCCACGTGGAGATGGTGCGCTCCCTATGAACCCGGGGTGGATCCGGACAGAGTAAATACGTAGCTCACTTGGCTTCCCGGTGTGCCATTGCGACCGAAGCTGCGCTCCACGAACTGTACCGTTCCGTCCTGAGCAACCAGCAGCACGGTGGAGGAGCGGGTGCCATAGGTGTCGGAGGCGATGAAGGCGGCCGAGAGCAGTCGCTCCCACTCCAACCCGATGCCGGTCTCGGGCAGCTCCCCGTCGCCAGGGCGGGAATGGTCCGCCAGCATCTGGAACAGTCCCTCCAGGAGGGCGGAGCCTTCCTGCTCCAGCAGCCCGAACAGGGTCTCCTTGCTGCGCCGGACCTTGGGCCAAGGGGTGTCCAGCAGGTGATTGCTCAGGCCGTACACCCCGTCCATCAAACGCCGCATCCCCTCGGCGCGGTTGGACTGGTATACCACGGTGGCGCCGTCTCCCACGATCAAGTTGTATCCGTTGTATTCGTGGGCGCGGGCCGCCAGCCGCGTGGCGTAGCGCTCGGGCGCTTCGGCGCCGATCAGGAAGTCGCTCACCAGCCGGCCCCGGGAGGGAGCCGCCTCGCGCCGGGCACCCCCCTCCCGGTAGTTGGTCACCAGGGCGAATCGGCCGGTCCGGGTGATGCCGAGCCAGGTGCCCCCCTCTGCCAGATCGCGCCCGGCCAGGATCTGGGGATGGTCCGACCAGAACGCAGCGGGGGCCGTGGGCCGATCGTAAAACTCGTCCCGGTTCGCCGCCAGGATCAGCCGGTAGCGAGGATGGGTATGGAGGGCAAGGAGGGCAAGGCACATGGCGGACACGGGGTATCAGCCCATGACGAAGCATTCGACTCGCCGCTCGGCGCCGGGGGCCAGCAGGGTCCGCAATCCCTTTTCCTCCACGAGCTGGGCGAGCGCTTCCTCGAAGCGGACGGGATCCTCCACTTCTTCGTAGACTTCCATCCACAGATGGGGTTCGTCCCGCTTCTTGAGAAGCCGCCCGGCGACTCCTGTGCGGCAGTCCAACGCCGTCTGTAGCTCCCGCACCCGGGTTTCCGCCACCGCCGCCCGGGTCGGTTCGACCCGATAATAGATGTAGTAGGCGAGCATCACCGGGGCACCGGGTAAGGAAGGGGCAGAAGCTCCAGCCGGGGCCCATCGGGGGCCTTCCAGCGAACCTCCCCCGCCTGGGCGCTTCCCTGCTGGAGCACCACCAGAAGGTCATAGCCCCCCCCGGGGGCGGGAGCGGCGTTGACCACGATGCCGCTCGCCTGGCCCTCCGCGTCCGGGCCGTAGAGGGCGTCCCCCGGCACGGGGGCCACCTCTGCGTCCAGATGGGCGAGGCAAAGCCGCCGCTTGAGCTTGCCCAAGTAATGGGTTCGGGCAACGATTTCCTGGCCCGGGTAGCAGCCTTTGCGGAAGCTTACGCCTCCCAGGGCGTCCAGGTTGGCCATCTGGGGCACCAGCTGCTCCTGGGTGGCTGCGGTGACCATAGGAATACCGGCTCGGATCTGAAGCCATTCCCAGCAAGGAAAACCGACGGGCCGAGCGGCCGTCCTGAGGCCCCCCCACAGGATAGGGGCCTGTTCCAGGGGACTCACCAGCTCGAAGCGTTGCAACCCGAGCCGGATGAGGGTTGCCTCTTCCGCCTGGACCACGCCGAGATCCGCCTCCGGTAGGCTTCCGAAGCGAGAGGCGAGGAGCCGCCCGGCCTCGGGGCCCGCGACCCCCAGGCGCACCCGAACGTCGCTCAAGTCCTCGACCTGCACCTTGGCCCGGAGGATGAACATGGCGAGGCGCCGGCGTATGGGCTCGGCGAGCTCCGCAGCGAGCTGCAAGATGTAGTCTGCGCCCTCGCGCCACAGGAGGAAGCTGGCCAGCATCCGTCCCTTGGCAGTGTTGTAGCTACTGTGCTGGGCCTGGTTAGGGGAAAGCCCCCGCACGTCGCTCGAGAGCTGCCCATGGAGAAAGGCCTGGGCATCGGGGCCCGAGACCCGCAGCAAGCCGTATCCTGACAGATCGGCGATCACCGTGTCGCGTCGGGTGGCTTTCCGCTCCCCAGCAGGATCGCCGAAGTCGATCACCCGACCGCTGTCCGTGCGGGCGCCTTGGGATGCTAGATAGGCTCTCCAGTCGGGATGCATGGGGTCTTAACCGAGATCAGCCGCAGGCCCCCACGGCCCCGCAGGAGGTGCAGAACTCGCAGCCGTCCTTCTTGATCACCGTGCGGGCGCCGCATTCGTCGCAGGGCTTTCCGGCCAAGGCCGGCTGGGCCACCAAGCCCGCTTCTCCTGTGAAGGCCTCGGGCACCGCCAGCACCCCCATGTCCACCACCGGGTGTCCCTGCTCGGTGAGGATCCCCAGCATGGCGTAGCGGTGGATCAGCAGCCGTGCCAGGTAGGCGATGGTGCTGGGGAAGTTCTCTTGACGCTCGGCGTCGGGCACCCGGGCCATGAAGTCGCCCCGCGGCTCGGAGTAGTTGAGAAGCTTGCGCAGCTTCATGCCGATCCAGGCGGGATCCACGACCCGCATGTCATAGGAGAGGAGCCGGCACAGGCCATCCAGCACCCGGGGGTAGAAGCCGGCAAGCCACATGCTGTAGGGTCGTCGCTCCCCTCCCGGCAGCACCAGCTCCTTCACCCCCAGCACGAAGTCGTCCCCGGTGGCGGGATTGGCGATGTCCACGGTCCAGCTCAGGGTACCGTCGGTGCCAGTCTTGGGCTCCCGGCGGGCAAAGAGGGCGTCCATCACCGGCGTGGGCTCGTCCTCCCCCGACAAGGCACCGAGCTGCTCACAGCGGTAGCGGACGATGCGGCCGAAAGCAGCCACCAGACTGGGCGCCCACACCCGCTCGCCCCGGGGCGGCATCGCCACCATAAATCCGTCATCCCCCACGGTCTTGGCCAGCACGTCCAGCTTGGTGCGCAGCCATACCTTGTCTTCCGCCCGCATGTCCATGGACAGGGTCTTCGCCAGCGCCCCGAGGCCTCGGGGTTGCTCATTGCCGTTCACCCACACCTCGAAGGGTTTCACCCGCCCGTCGGGCTGGGTGATCTCCCCCACGAAGATAGCGAACTTGCCCAGGGGATGCTCCACTTCGTAGGTCCAGGCCATGTTGCCGGCGGGAAGCTGGGGCCGTCCAGGCCAGCGCAAGCTGGCGAGGGCCGGGGTCGGGGCCTTTTCCAGCACCAGGCGCTTGTCTACCTCGGAGAGCTGGATGTCCTGGGGTTCCGTCTTGTTCCGGGGTTGGACCTCCAGGACCGCGCCTAGAGTCTCGTTGGGGCGATAGGTGGTGATACCCTTCAGGCCCGCTTTCCAGGCTTCCATGTACAAGTCTTTGAACGCCTCGAAGGGATAGTCCTCGGGCACGTTCACCGTCTTGGAGATGGCGGCGTCGATGTACGGCTGCACTGCCGCCGACATGCGCATGTGATCCAGGGCATGCATCTGTAGCGCGGTGACGAAGGCCTCAGGCAGCAAGGCGTAGCGCTTGCCCCGTTCCGTCCACACCTGGCCCGGAGGAATGCCCCGGGAGGGATCCCAGGGAAGCAGGGTCACCTCTTCCCCGATGCCGGTGAGCCGCTTGTACAGCCGGTAGGCATGGTCTTCCACCGTATACGGGCGACGGCTTCCGTCGGGCATGCGCTTGTTGCGGATATAGGTCCACGAGAAGGGCGGCTCGATGCCGTTGCTCGCGTTATCCGCAAAGGCGAGGGAGATGGTGCCCGTGGGGGCGATGGAGAGCAGATGGGAGTTACGGATCCCGTGCTTGCGGATCTGGGCCTTGAGCTCCTTGGGCAGGCGCGAAGCGAAGCTCTCTCCATCCAGGTACTTGTCCGGGTCGAAGGCAGGGAAGGCGCCTTTTTCTCGGGCGAGATCCACCGAAGCCATATAGGCGGCATCCCGCATCTCCCGGGCGATGGCGGCCGCCATCTCCCGGGCCGCCTCGGTGTCGTAGCGCAAGCCCAGCATGATGAGGGCATCCCCCAGTCCGGTGAAGCCCAGCCCGATGCGCCGTTTGCTGCGGGCCTCCTCCTGCTGCTGGGGCAGAGGCCAGTGGGTTAAGTCGAGCACGTTGTCCAGCATGCGCACGGCAATCGCCACCGTGTGCCGGAAGGCCTCGGTCAGGAACTCGGCCCGCTCCGTGAACGGATGGGCGACGAAACGGGTGAGGTTGATGGAGCCCAGGTCGCAACAGCCATAAGGGGGCAGCGGCTGCTCGCCACAAGGATTGGTCGCCTCAATGCGCTCGCAATACCAGAGGTTGTTGTCCCGGTTGACTCGGTCGATGAAGACCACGCCCGGTTCGGCGTGGTCATAGGTGGAGGCCATGATCTTGTCCCACAGGGTCCGGGCCCGCACCCGCCGGTAAACCCACAGGCCGTCGGCCCGCTGATAGGCGCCCCGAGCCTTGGCCTCGGCACCTGGCTCGGCAGGATGGATAAGCTCCACCTCGGCATCCGCTTCCACCGCCCGCATGAACGCGTCGGTCACTGCCACGCTCATGTTGAAGTTGGTGAGCCGACCCTTACGGTACTTGGCGACGATGAAGTCCTCGATGTCGGGGTGGGTGCAGTTGAGCACCGCCATCTGAGCCCCGCGACGGGCACCCGCGGACTCTACCGTGGCGCACATGGCGTCGAACACCTCCATGTAACTCACCGGACCCGACGCGGAGCTGCAGGTGCCCCGTACCAGCGCCCCACTCGGGCGGATCGCCGAGAAGTTGTAGCCCACGCCGCCGCCGCGGCGCATGGTCTCCGCCGCTTCGTTGAGGGCGATGAAGATGCCGGGCACGCCGTCGATATGGCCCGAAATGGAGTCGGCCACCGGCTGGACGAAGCAGTTGATGAGGGTCGCTTGGAGGGCGGTGCCCGCCGCAGAGTTGATCCGGCCGCCCGGGATGAAGCCGTTGGCCAGGGCCTGGTAGAAGGGGCCCACCCAGCGCTGGGCTTCCGCTTCCGCCTGGGCAAGCCCCCGGGCCACCCGCAGCCGGACTTCCTCTACGGTACGCTCGTCCCCCTTGGCGTATTTTTCCATCAGCACGTCGAGGGAACACTCCTGGGGAGCGATCAGCTCCTCCAGGACGGGACACACCGTCCCGCGAGCCTTACCGGGAGCATCGAGCGGAATGTTCATACGGACTCTCTGAGAAGACGGTTGGGGTATCCTTTTCGCTCGGTGAAGGGCGAAAACCTGCCCGTTATTTTCGCACGTTTGCCGGGGTACCGGATGGCCGGCCGGGTCTGTAGGCTGTAAAAATATACAGTTTTAGGCCACTCCCGCCAACCCCGTGCTCCACGGCCAGGGATTTTTCCCGGAGCAGTTCCTTCCCGGGTAGCGCCCTCTGGGCTAACCGGGGTAGGCTATGGCACCCGAAAGGCCAAGGGCCTGGGAGAAAGGAGCATGGGCCATGTTCAAGCATATCCTGTTGCCCACGGACGGCTCCGAGCTGTCCCAGATCGCCATCACCAAAGGGATCGCCTTCGCCAAGAGCATCGGTGCTCGAGTCACGGGACTGCACGTGGCTCCCGAATTCGAGCCCATCGCCTACGACGGGCTGATGCCCGTGGATCCCATCACCGACGAGCAGTTCGCCGAGGAAGCCCGAGCCCGGGGCAAGACCTATCTCGCCGCCATTGAGCGGGCGGCCCAGGAGGCGGGGGTCCCATGCGAGACCGTCTTTACCACCGGCCATCACCCCTTCGAGCTCATCATTCGCACCGCCGAAGAGCGGGGTTGCGACCTGATCGTGATGGCTTCGCATGGGCGCCGGGGCATCGCCAGCCTGCTGCTAGGAGGCGAGACCATGCGGGTTTTGAGCCACACCAAGATTCCAGTGCTGGTATTCCGCTGACCCGCGAGGGAAACGGCCGTGGAAAAGCCCACCGTGGAAGTTTGCCTGCGCCCATCTGCGGCGCTCACCCTGGCGCTTTCGGCAGGGCACGGAACGGCTATAGCCGCCCTCTTTCCCTTGGACTTGCCGGCGGCGGCCAAGGTCCTGCTGGGGCTTGCTCTCCTCGCGAGCGCCGTGGCCTCTATCGCCCGGCATGCCTGGCTACGGGGGTCTAGGGCCTGGGTGAAGTTGCGAGTGAGCTCGAATCTGGGGGTGGAGCTGGAAACCCGGGCGGGAGAGAAAATCGCCGGGCGAGTGCTGCCCTGCAGCCTGGTTCATCCCTGGCTCCTGGTGGTGCAGGTGGCGCCGCACGGGGGCGGGCGAGAGCGGTCGGTGGTGCTGCTTCCCGATTCGGCGGATGCCGACAGCCTGCGGGCGCTGCGGGTGGTGCTGCGCTGGGGTGCCGTGTCGCCGGCGGCAGAAAAGGGGGCGGCGATGGATCAGTGAAGCTCCGCCCGCTGCCGCAGGGCGCGCCGGGGCGCGTCAGGTACCAGCACCGTGTTGGAGGCGGTGGGCAGCGGCTGGGGGTAATCCCGACTGAAGTGCAACCCCCGGCTCTCGCGGCGCAGGGAGGCGCTCTTCACGATCAGGTCTGCCGTCAGCACGAGGTTCCTCAGCTCCAGCAGGTCGCTGGTTACCCGGAAGTTGGCGTAGTATTCTTCGATCTCCTCGCCGAGCAGCCGGATGCGGTGTCGGGCCCGCTCCAGCCGTTTGTCCGTGCGCACGATGCCCACGTAGTCCCACATGAAGCGGCGCAGCTCGTCCCAGTTGTGGGAGATCACGATCTCTTCGTCGGCGTCCGTCACCCGGCTCTCGTCCCAAGCCGGCAGGGGGACCATGGGCTGAGGCCCCTGGCGCAGGATGTCCTCAGCCGCTGCCCGACCCATCACCAGACACTCCAGCAGCGAATTGCTGGCCAACCGGTTGGCACCGTGTAGCCCGGTATGGGCGGTCTCTCCGATGGCGTACAGGCCCGGCAGATCGGTGCGGCCGGCCACGTCCGCCATCACGCCGCCACAGGTGTAATGGGCGGCCGGGACCACGGGGATCGGGTCCCGGGTCATATCGATGCCGAGCTCCTTGCACCGGGCGTAGATGGTGGGGAAATGGCTTTTCAGGAATTCGGCCGGCTTGTGGGAGATGTCCAGATAGACACAGTCTAGACCGCGCTTCTTCATCTCGAAGTCGATCGCCCGGGCGACGATGTCCCGGGGGGCGAGTTCCGCCCGCTCATCGTGCCAGGGCATGAAGCGGCTTCCGTCCGGCAGCCGCAGCACGCCGCCTTCCCCCCGCACCGCCTCCGAAATAAGGAAGGATTTGGCATGGGGATGGTAGAGGCAGGTGGGGTGGAACTGGATGAACTCCATGTTGGCCACCCGGCATCCCGCCCGCCAGGCCATGGCGATGCCGTCCCCAGTGGCGGTATCCGGGTTAGTGGTGTACAGGTAGACCTTGCCGGCGCCCCCCGTGGCCAGGATCACGAAATCGGCGCTGACGGTACGCACCTCCCCCCGCTCCCCGTCCAGCACATAGAGGCCATGGCACCGACTGCCCGGCAAACCCAGTTTGGCGGCAGTGATGAGATCCACTGCCATGTGCCGCTCGAGCAGGGTGATGTTGGGGTGCTCCCGCACCCTAGCCTCCAGGGTAGTCTGCACCGCCCGGCCGGTGGCATCGGCAGCGTGGATCACCCGGCGCACACTGTGACCCCCTTCCCGGGTAAGGTGGTAGCCGCCTCCGTTTTCGCCGTCCCGGGTGAAGGGAACGCCCTGGTCAATCAGCCACTGGATGGCCTCCCGCCCCCGCCCCACCATGTAGCGG
>NZ_DAIRTR010000013.1:0-35184 GCF_036803785.1 Pelomicrobium sp.
ATAAAACCGCGGCGTGCCGGGTATTTTTGGGGACGGCTGGAGCGCTGGCCAGCGGCAGGAATGAAGCCCGGGCTGCCGGCGAGCCCCTGGCCGACGCCGATGGAAAACGAGACGAGGAGGCATGGAACATGATCAAGAGCAAGCGCGCATTGTTGGCCGCTCTGGCGGCCACTCCCCTGCTGGGCGTGGTCCCAGCGAAGGCTGGAGGCTACGAGGGGGACTACAGTCAGAAGGTGGTCTACCACATCAACGACAGCGAAAATGCGATGGCGGCCCTGCGCAACGTGCGCAATCATCTGGACGCCGATCCCAAGTCCAAGATCGTGGTGGTGACCCACGGCAAGGGCATCGATTTCCTGCTGGAAGGGGCGGAGGACAAGAACAAGAACCCCTACCAGGTCACGGTGCAAACCCTTAAGGAGCGGGGCGTGGAGTTCAAGGTGTGCAACAACACCCTGGTCGCGCGTAAGATCGACAAGAGTAAGGTGATTCCGGAGGCCGACATCGTGCCCTCCGGGGTGGCCGAGATCGGGTTGCTGCAAGCGAAATACGGCTTCGTGTACTTGAAGCCCTAGCGCGGCGCTCGTTTCCGCGCACAGGCGGCGCAAGCCGCCTTTCTTTTTTGCGCGCTTCGGTGCCCGGCGGATCGGTTGGCGCGGGGGGCGCTCAGGGTAAGTCCCGGAGCGTCTCCTCTACGGTCTCACCGGGTTTCCAGGGCCGCCCGAGGCGCTGCTCGATGTACTCCCGAATCAGACGCCGCACGACCTGGGAAGGCGTCTGGTCTTCCTGGGCGCACAGGCGTTCGAAGACCGCCTTTTTGCGCGGATCGATGAGCACGGTCAGCCGAGCCGTCCGCTCTTCGGTTGGCATTGGCTACGGATCATATTTACATTCATGATGCGTAGCATGATAATAAGATTAACATATGTCAAGCCGGAAACGGCCGATACTGGCGCCACTTCCGGACGGAAAGCTGGAATCACTTGAAGATTCAAGGTGCTCCCGATGTTCGCTGAGGCCGAAGCGCCGCACGCGCTGGAAGCCTCATTGGCGGTCGTGGCGGGGTGGATTGCCATCGGCCTGCTCGGCTTGCTGCGCCCCCACAACGTGCGCTTCGTCGGGCACGTCCTGTTTCCCCTGGGCGCCGTGGGGGGCTTGTTGCTGTTCGCCGTGGGCTTGAGCACGATGCATGCCCCCGCTGCCCGGCTGGTGCTGCCCTTGGGTTTGCCCGACTTGCTATTCCACGTGCGGCAGGACCCATTGTCCTCTTTCTTTCTTTTGCTGGTGGGCGCTGCCGCCGCGGGCATTTCCCTCTTCTCTGCCGGTTACTTCCGCAGCGGCGCGGGCACCGCCCCCGGGCTGTTGTGCCTCTACTACCACGTGTTCCTTGCCGGCATGGCGCTCGTGATCCTGGCCGACGATGCCTACCTCTTCATGGTGGCCTGGGAGACGATGGCCCTCGCGTCCTACTTCCTGGTGATCTCCCAGCACCGCATGGCCGAGATTCGCCGCGCCGGTTTCCTCTATTTGTTGATTGCCCACGTGGGCGCGATCGCCATCCTGCTCGCCTTCGGCGTGCTGCAGGGCGGCGGCGGCGATTACACCTTTGCGGCCATGCGCGGCTCCACCCTTTCTCCTTTCTGGGCCTCCGTGGCGTTCCTGCTGGCCCTCGCCGGTTTCGGCGCCAAGGCGGGTGTCGTGCCGCTGCACGTATGGCTGCCCGAGGCCCATCCGGCGGCGCCCTCGCCGGTCTCGGCCATGATGAGCGGGGTGATGCTCAAGACCGCCATTTACGCGCTGCTGCGCGTCTGCTACGACCTACTCGGGATAAAGCTCTGGTGGTGGGGAGTGATTGCCCTCGCCCTCGGACTGCTGACCATGCTCTATGGCGTGCTGTTCGCCGCGGTGCAGACCGATATGAAGCGGTTGCTCGCCTACTCGTCCATCGAAAACATGGGGGCCATCGTCACGGGCGTGGGCCTATCGCTGGTGTTCCATGGTTATGGGCTGAGCCTGCTCGCCGCGCTGGCCTTGACTGCCGCCCTCTATCACTGCCTGAACCACGCGTTTTTCAAGAGCTTGTTGTTCCTTGCCACCGGCCACGTCCTGCACGCCACCGGCAGCCGCAACCTGGGCAAGCTGGGCGGGCTCATCCACCGCATGCCGTGGCTTGCAGGCTTCGCCCTGGTGGGGGTGCTGGCCATCGCCTCCCTGCCCCCTTTGAACGGGTTCGTTTCCGAATGGCTCCTGCTGCAGGCTTTTCTCTTCTCTCCAGGGCTTCCCAACACCTATCTTGTCATGCTGATCCCCTTGGCAGCCGCGGCGCTGGTCCTGTCGGCGGCCCTCGGCGGCTACGTGATGGTGAAGTTCTACGGCGTCATTTTCCTCGGCCAACCGCGGGAGGAGAAGCTCAAGGAGGCCCACGACGTGGGCCCGTGGGAGCTGGCCGGGCTCGCCTGGTTGGCCCTGCCGTGCGTGCTGCTCGGCGTCTTTCCGACGGTGGCCATTGTCGCCTTGAGCCCCGCCGTCGAGATCCTGGTCCCGGCGAGCCTGGTGCCGAGCGCGGCAGGCGGCGGCTGGTGGTTTCTCACTCCCGTTGCCCCAGAGCGGGCGAGCTACGCCCCGCTCCTGTTCCTGCTGGTCATTCTCCTCGCCGTGCTGCTCACGGTGTTCCTGGTCAAGCGCTTCTATCACGGGCGGCTGCGCCGGACGGCCCCCTGGGGCTGCGGCTTCCCTGGGCTCAACGCCCGCATGCAGGACACCGCCGAGGGCTTCGGCCAGCCGATCCGCCAGATCTTCGAAGCGTTTTTTCGCACCGAGCGCCATCTTCCCACGGGTTTCGATGAGCGTCCGGTGTATTACCTGAAGGTCGAGGACCGGTTGTGGTACTGGCTGTATGTGCCGGTCGCCCGAGCGGTGGAGCGCCTGTCGGCTTGGATCGGCGTGCTGCAGCACGGGCGCATCCATATTTACCTTCTCTACAGCTTCGGGACGTTGCTCCTCTTGCTGCTGTTCGTGCGCTGATGACGAGCTGGCTCGACACGCTGAGCGCCCTTGCTTCCCAGGTGATGCAGCTTGCGGTAGCGGTTGCCCTCGGGCCTCTGTACTTAGGGTGGGTCAACCAATGGCGGGCGTGGTTGCAAAACCGCAAGGCACCCCCCTTAGTCCAGCCCTACCGCACCATCGTCAAACTGTTCCACAAGGACGCGGTCATCGCTGCCGACGCCTCTCCTCTGTTCCGCTCGGCGCCCTACGTGGTGTTCGGCTGCATGCTGCTCGCCTTGGCCATCGTGCCGATCCTGGCGACCGATCTTCCGTTTGCGCCGGCAGCGGACGTGATCGCGCTGGTGGGCGTGTTCGCCCTCGCCCGCGTGTTCCTGGCCCTCGCCGCCATGGACACTGGCACGCCCTTCGGCAGTCTCGGGGCGCGCCGAGAAATGCTGGTCTCGTTCCTGGCCGAGCCGGCGCTCCTCATGGTTTTTTTCACCGCTTCCCTCATCTCCCAGTCGACCGGGCTCACCACCATCGTGGAGACGCTGGCGCACCGGGAGTTTGCCCTCTATCCGAGCCTTGCCTTCGCTGCGGTTGCCTTCATCATGGTGCTACTCGCGGAGAACGCCCGCATTCCCGTGGACAACCCGGCCACCCACCTGGAGCTCACCATGATCCATGAGGCCATGGTGCTCGAGTACTCAGCGCGGCACTTGGCGATGATCGAATGGGCTGCTTCCCTGAAGCTCATGGCCTATACCACCATCGGCATCGCGCTCTTCGTGCCGTGGGGCATTGCACCCGCCGGTCACTGGCTCCTGGTACCGGTGGCGCTGGTGGCGCTGGTGGCGAAGCTTGCCCTGGCGGGATTCGGCCTTGCCCTGATCGAAACCGTGTCGGCCAAGATGCGGGTGTTTCGCGTTCCCGAATACCTGGGGACCGCTTTTCTGCTGGCGGTGCTGGGTATGCTCACCTTCCTGCTGCTCGGAGCCTGAAGCCCATGCCGTCGCTTGCCACGCAACTCATTCACCTGCTGGCGGCACTGCTCCTGCTGATCGCCTTCGCCATGCTATCCCAGCGGCGGATCCTGTCGTTGATCCACCTATTCGCCACGCAGGGGGCGGTGCTCGCCTTGAGCACCCTGGTGGTGGCGGTGTCCACGGGACAAGCGCATCTTTACTGGTCGGCGCTCATCACTCTCGCCCTTAAGGTGCTGTTGCTGCCGTGGATCCTGCATCGGCTGATCCACCGGCTCAACGTCCAGTGGGACGTGGAGACCTTGATCAACATCCCCACCACTATGCTGGTGGGCATCGCGCTGGTCGTCTTCGCCTTCAACTTGGCGGTGCCCATCGCCCAGCTCGCCGGTACTATCACCCGGGGCACCCTTGGCATCGCCCTGGCATGCGTGCTGCTCGCTTTTTTGATGATGATCACCCGGCGCAAAGCGGTACCCCAGGTGATCGGCTTCCTCGCCATGGAAAATGGCCTGTTCTTTGCCGCCACCAGCGCCACCTACGGCATGCCCATGGTGGTGGAGCTGGGCATCGGCCTTGATATCCTGGTGGCGGTGCTGATCCTCGGCATCTTCTTCTTCCAGATCCGGGAGACCTTCGACAGCCTGGATCTGCGGCACATGGAGCGGCTGCGGGAGCGCTGAAAGATGGAGATCCTCGCCGTGCTCGTCATTCCCCTGGCTGCTGGCCTGCTGCTGGCGCTGGTGGGCCATCGCCCCTGGGCGGCGGAGGCGAACGCCACCGCCAGCCTGGCGACTTTTGCCGCCTGCCTCATCCTCGCCTTGCGGGTGCTGGAAAGCGGCCCTCGGTTCGCCTGGCAGGACGAGCTCTTCGTCGATCCCTTCAACGTGTTCCTGGTGGTACTCACCGCCTTCGTCGCCTTCACCACTTCCCTTTTCAGCCGACCCTACATGCGGGTGGAGGAGAGCCACGGCAAGCTCAACCCCGGGCGGCTGCGGCTCTACCACGCCATGTACCAGCTCTTCACTTTCACCATGTTGCTGGCGCTGCTGGCGAACAACATGGGCATTCTGTGGGTAGCGATGGAGGCAGCGACCCTCACCACTGTGCTGCTCGTGTCTCTCTATCGCACGCCGGCGAGCCTGGAGGCGGCGTGGAAGTATTTCATCCTGTGCGGCGTGGGCATCGCCCAGGCGCTGTTCGGCACCGTGCTCCTCTATTTCGCCGCGGAGCGGGTGATCGGTGGGCAGGGAGAGGCAACCCTTCTGTGGACCCATCTCGATGCCATGAAGGCAGGGTTCGAGCCCACCGTGCTCTCGCTGGCCTTCGTGTTTCTGCTGGTGGGCTACGGCACCAAGGTGGGCCTGGTGCCGGTGCATAATTGGCTGCCAGACGCCCACGCGGAGGGTCCCACGCCCATCTCCGCCGTCCTCTCGGGGCTGCTGCTCAACGTGGCCCTGTATGCCGTCGTGCGCTGCAAGGTGCTGGTGGACGGGGCGCTCGGGGACGGTTTCGCCGGCGCTCTCATGATGGGCTTCGGGCTGCTGTCGGTGGTGGTGGCGGCTGTTTTCCTGTCGCGCCAGAAAGACATCAAGCGCCTATTCGCTTATTCCTCCATCGAGCACATGGGCCTCATGACTTTCGCCTTTGGCATGGGCGGGCCAGTCGCCAACTTCGCGGGGCTGCTGCACATGAGCGTGCATTCCCTTACCAAGTCCGCCATTTTCTTCGCTGTCGGCCATGCGGCGCAGAAGGCGGGCACGCAAACCATGGACCAGATCCGGGGGCTCTTGCAGGTGAGCCCCACCGTGGGCTGGGGCTTGGCGATCGGTAGCCTCGCCATCGTGGGCCTTCCCCCCTTCGGCGTGTTCGCGAGCGAGTTTCTGATCCTCACCACCGCCATGCGGGAGCATCCCTGGGCGACGCCCTTCCTGTTGATGGGACTGGGAATCGCCTTCGCCTCGATCTTCGGCCGGGTGCAACCTATGGTGTTCGGCGAGACCACGGCCCAGCGGCTTCCCCACCCGCCGGCGATCGTGCCGGTGTTTGTGCACCTCGCCCTGGTATTGATGCTGGGGCTGTACATTCCGCCTTTTCTGGCTGCCTGGTATAGGGAAGCGGCAGCCATGATCGGCGGCCCAGGATGACGGAGCGTCGGAAGAGATGCCCTTCGCCGACTTGAACGCTTTGCCTCTCCCGGCCCCCTACCCGGGCTGGCATGCCCAGGTGGACGAGGGGCAGTGGGGCGAAGCCATGAAGCGCACCCGCGCTGCGGGCGGGCGCCTGCTCGCCCTGTGGGGATCGGACGAGCGGGCGTGCTCGGGCGGCTTCGCGGTGCATGCGGCTCTGCTCATCCCCGACGGCCTGCTGGTTCTCAGCCTGCCCCTGACACAGACGCCACCCCGCTACCCGGACGTGTCGCGCATCTTTCCCGCGGCCGGCCGCATGCAGCGGGCAGTGCACGACTTGCTGGGGATCGCTGCGGATGGCGCCTCAGACCGGCGTCCCTGGCTGAGACATGGCGCCTGGCCCGAGGGGGCATACCCCCTGCGCAAGGACTTTGCGCTCCACACCCGGTATGCCACCCAACCCGACGACTATCCTTTCGTGCGGGTAGAGGGGGACGGGGTACACGAGATTCCGGTGGGACCGGTGCACGCCGGCACCATTGAGCCGGGCCACTTCCGCTTCTCCGTGGTGGGCGAGAAGATCCTCAAGCTGGAAGAGCGGCTCGGCTACAAGCACAAGGCGATCGAAAAGCTGTTCGAGGGCAAGAGCGTGGAGGAAGGTGCACGGCTTGCCGCCCGGGTATCGGGGGACGCCACCGTCGCCTATGGCTGGGCCTATGCCATGGCGGTAGAATGCGCCGCCCGGGTGGAAGTCCCGGCTCGCGCGGCTTGGCTGCGGGGGCTCGCGCTGGAGCTGGAGCGCATCGCCAATCACCTGGGCGACCTGGGATATCTGGGCAACGATGTGGCGTTCGCCTTCGGTTTCTCCCAATTCTGGCGGCTCAAGGAAGACTTGCTGCGCCTAAACGCCGAGCTTTTCGGCCATCGTTATCTCATGGACATGGTGGTCCCGGGCGGAGTCGCCCGCGACCTGCCCCTCAAAGGCCCGGGAAAGCTCCTAGCCCTGTGCGAGCGGCTCGAGGCGGAGGTGGAAAGCCTGCGGTCGATCTACGACGAGCACCCAGGGATACAGGACCGCTACATCGCCTGCGGACGGGTGCCCCCTACCTTGGCCGAACAGCTGGGTCTCACGGGCTTCGCCGCCCGCGCGAGCGGGTTGGCCTGGGATCTGCGGGTACGCTTTCCCGTGCCGCCCTATGATCGTGTAGAGGTGCAGATGGCAACCCACCGCAACGGCGACGTCGCCGCGCGGGTGACGGTGCGTTTCGACGAAGTGCGGGAGTCCCTGCGGCTGGTGCGCCAATGGCTGGAAAACGTGCCCGGTGGACCGGTGCGGGTGCGCCTCGATTCCCTCCAGGCGGGTGCCTTCGGTGCGGGCTGGGTGGAGGGTTGGCGCGGGGAAGTGCTGGTGGTCCTGCACCTGGGTGAGGAGGGCCGCATCCATCGTTGCCATCCCCACGATCCCTCGTGGCAGAACTGGCCGGTGCTGGAGCATGCGGTGTTGGGTAACATCGTTCCCGATTTCCCCCTGATCAACAAAAGCTTCAACTTGAGCTACAGCGGGCATGACCTTTGAACCTCCGCAGCGACGGGGTGAGCCATGTATCGGATACTGAAAAAGATCGCCGCGACAGGCCTCCTTACCGAGCCTCCGCCGGAGCCGGACGAGCGTCTCTGGCTGGCCCGCCAAGCGCTCTCGGAGGCGGCTTGGGAGGTCGTAGGCCGCTCACTGGCCATCCGCCACGTGGACGCGGGCTCCTGCAACGGCTGTGAGCTGGAGATTCACGCTCTCAACAGCCCATATTACCTGCTGGAAGGACTGGGTATCCGCTTCGTGGCGAGCCCGCGGCATGCGGACCTGCTGCTGGTGACCGGTCCGGTATCGAAACACATGGAGCAGGCCCTCCAGCGTACGTATGAGGCCATGTCCGAGCCAAAGCGGGTCGTGGCGGTGGGGGACTGTGGCTGCACCGGCGGCCTCTTCGGCGAAAGCTACGCGAGCTGCGGACGGGTCGCCAACGTGATCCCGGTGGACGTGGCGGTGCCCGGCTGCCCACCCACGCCGGTAGCGCTGCTCCAGGGCCTGGTGACGGCGCTTGGCCGTCCCATGCCCCAAGGCGCTTTCCAAGCAAGAAGGGAGGAGCAGACTTGAGAACCCCAAGGACGGTTTTGACCCTCGCCGCGGCATTGGCCGCGCTCGCGGCCGGCGCCGTTTCGGCCGAGACGAAGACGCCGCGACAGGCTCAGGCCCTGGGACGCTACGAGCTGATGCTCATCAAGGACGCCGAGGGCAGAGACACGTTGGTACGCATGGACAAGGAGTCCGGTGCCACCTGGGTCATGCGCTACGGGGAATATCCGCCGTCGCCGAAAGGCCCGATCCACTACTGGATGAGCGTGCCCTGCGTGCGTGGGGACAGCCTCACCCGGTGTTGATCGCTTAGTTGCGGGTGTGCCCTACCCCTCGTAACCCAGCCCTAGCAGCAACGCCTGATCCGTGCGGCTGCGCCCCGGGGCGGGATCGCTTTCCCAGTCCAGATTGAGCTGGGGCAGTGGCGTTCAAGCCGCCCGCCAGCGGCCAGCGTAGGCCGGTCTTGTTGGTGCGCACCACGAGGGCGCCGACCTCTTCCAGGCTCGCGTTCCCATCCTGCGCGTGGAACAGGGTCATGGGGCCGCCCCAGGGCTCGTGTTCGAGGCGCACGAGCCAGCCCGCCGCCGGGTAGCTTTCGTCTTCCGCGGCGATGCGCTCCACGTTCACGTAATCCGGGCCGCCCTGGAGCGACAAACGGGTGGTCTCGGTCTCGAGCACCTGGTAGCCGTAGCCGCCGCCCAAGGTGGAGCGCAGCTCCAGATCCTTGAATTCGTCGTGCTCCAAGGTGGCGCGGGCGGACAGGAACTGGCGCGGGCGGAACAACCAGTCAAAGCTGGTGTGGCCACGCCAGTTGGACGCGGCGCTGCGGCCATCGTCTTTCTCCCGGTTGGCCTCGCCGCCCAGGAGGTAACGGGAGTGCTTGGCCCGCAGCGCCATCTCGGCTTCCCCGTTAAGCCGCTCCGTGTCCGTATTGCATTTCGTCTGGGCGGCGGCCAGCTGCACGCGCCCACTGAAGCTCGCGCCCCGTCCCGACTGCTCGGGGGAGGGGTTGATGTAGGCGATGCGCTCCAGGGGCACGTCCCGGGCGCGCGGGGCATCCTTCTCCTCGAGGGCGATGCGGGATGGATCCGCGGCGTCAAGCCGCGCCTTGAGGTAGGTCTCGTCGCTGAGCAGGGGCCCCACCGGCCGGTCGGTGGAAAGGCGCTCCACCTGGGACCACTGGAGCCGAATATCCCCGGCATACCCGGTGCGCAGCACCAGGATATCGTCCGCCTTGTAGAGCAGGGCACCGGTGAGCCGGTCTCCGTTTTTCATCCAAACCTCGTCCGCGCGCCGGAATGAACGCGACTTGGCAGGTGCAAGCCAAAAAACAAACGGATGCGCAATTTGCCCAAGAATGCATATTCCTCCTTGTGGTTGTGTGGGGTGGGATGAGCTGCGATCAGCCCGGGACCGGATCCCGAGCCCTGCGCGGGCGCCCTTTAATGACCTGGAGGGCGCTCAATGAAAATGGGGTAGCAAAACGCGGGGAAAGTTCAGGAAAGGACGATGACCAGGGCGACCACCAGGGCGATGGCGATGGCGAGGCCCACGACCAAGGCCTCCCGCGCAGGCGAGCTTTTCCGCCGGGCCTGCGCGGCCTGAGCCGGTGCCGCGCGCTTGCCGGAGGCCCTTTCCGCGGGAGGCGAACTCGGCCTGGACGGCGGCGCGGATCCGGTGGTGGGCGTGCTCGCGCGGGCGATCTTCTGGGTCTTAATGTACTCGTCGAACTGCTCCGTAGTGCCCGTGGCCGTCACCAGGCGTAGGGTGGCCTCGAAGGAGTCGAAGTGGGTGGAGATGCCCAGCGCCACCGGGGTCTCGGGCGGCGCGGCCGGCTCGGGCAGGGCGTCCATCTTGCGGCTTGCCGGGAAGTCGCCGCCCACGATGGCGCCGGTGCCGCCATCGGCCAGCCGGTGGGTCGAATGCTGGGGGAACGTCCGGGGATCGATGGAAATCCTGGGTTGGACCTGGGATTCCACGTGCTTGCGGCATTCGCGCAGGTCGGCGGCGAATTCCCGGGCGTCCTGGTACCGGGCCTCGGGCGACTTGGCGAGCGCCTTGGCCACGACGAAGTTCAGGATCTCGGGCACTTGCGCATTGAGCACGCTGGGGGCGCGGGGGCTTAAGTGGACGATCTGGTACATGATGGCGGTGATCTCGGCCCCGGTGAACGGGCGCTCTCCGGTCAGCATCTCGTAGAGCACGATGCCTAGGCTGAAGATGTCGGAGCGGTGATCGGCTCGCTTGCCCAGCACCTGCTCGGGAGAGAGGTAGCTCGGGGAGCCCAGCAACACGCCGGTCTGGGTGCGGATCTCGGAGGCGCGCATACGGGCGATGCCGAAATCCATGATCTTCACCAGCCCCGAGCGGGTGATCATGAGGTTGGCCGGCTTCACGTCCCGATGTACCACTTCGTGCTCATGGGCGTAGGCGAGCCCGTCGGCCACCTGGGCGGCGATGTCCAGGGCTTGGGCAACGGGTAAGGGCTTCTTCGCCGCGAGCAAGCTCCTGAGGTCCTGGCCCTCCAGCAGCTCCATGGCCATGTAGGTGGTGTCGCCGCTCTTGCCCACGTCGTAGATGGTGACGATGTTGGGATGGCTCAGCCGTCCGGCCGCCTTGGCCTCGTGGTAAAAGCGGGCCTCGTACTCCGCCTGTTCGGATGGGTCCAGGTACACGGGGATGGTCTTGATGGCAACGGTGCGCTGCAGGACCGGATCGACGGCCCGGTAGACGATCCCCATGGCGCCCTTGCCAAGCTCGCCCAGGATCTCGTAGCGACCGAGTTGCCGGAGCTCCACGGAGCCTTCCTCAGCGACCGGCCTTGACGCTGCGGAAGACCGGGCCCCAGATGGGATGTCCCGCCTCGGAGGGGGTCAATTCCAGGTCGGGATCAAGGGTCAGGGCGCGTACGAAATTATCCCGGCAGGCCCGTTCCCGGCCGGAGGCGCAATCGATGAAGGCGAGGTATTTATAGGCCTGGACCTGGTCGCTTTTCCAGTGAAGCCCCTTGGCGAGGCTTGCCTGAAATCTGCGGTAGGCTTCGGCGTGGTTTCCGTTCTCGTAGTGCTGAATGCCGGCGGACAAATCCGGCTCGCCCGGGCCGCGCCACAGGACCTGGACCTCCCGCTGGACCTCCTTCACGGGCTGGGTTTCGCAGCCCCCGAGGGCGAGCGCACCCAGCGCCACCCAAACCCATCCTCCTGCGCTCTTCATGGCCCTCCCTGGTCAGCGGAACTTGTGCTTGATTTTAACCCGCTCGCCAGATTCCACGTGGACCGTCTGCCGGTGGGGGGGTAGGTCCGAATTTCGCACTTCGATGGTGTGGGTGCCGGGGGTCACATCCAGCTTCTGCAGGGGAGGGCTCACTCCGGCGAGCTTTCCATCCACGTAGATTTCCCCCCAGGGGGCGATGGCGAACTCCAGGCGAGCGCTGAGGGGCGCGGCCGGTGCCCCGCCTGGCGATGGGGCCGGTGAGGAGGCAGCGGGCGCAGGTGCCGCCTGCTTGCGCTGGGCTTCTGGCGCGGGCGCCGTCGGAGCGGCTGGTGCCTTCGATGCCCCTTCGGGCGACACTGGGACCGGCTCGCCCAGGCGCAGCGCTTCGACCGGACGCTCCCTGGCAGGGCGCGGTGGCGGGCTTGGCGCGGGGACGGGCTCGGATACGGGAGCGGCGGAGAGGTCCGCCCCCGTCTTGGGAGGCGATGGAACGGGGAGGACGTTGCCTGATGGGGCGGGCGGACCTTCTCGGAGCACCAGCAGGATAAGGAGCACGGCTGTCCCTGCGAGGGGCGCGCCCAGAAGCGCCCACCGGCCCAAAGGATGAGTGCGCTGCTCCGAGGCAGAAGGCGTGGCAGGCTCCTCGGGGGCCTTCAGTGTCACCCGCTTGACGGTGGGCGCGTCTTCGTTTTCGGCCCCGGGCGGGCGCAGCGCATACACTTCGTGGGCCCGCACGTGGGCATCAGTGCGGGAGCCCAGGTAGTCGAAACCCCGGGCGTGGTCCTCGGATAAGCGGCACAACACCTCGTAATAGGCGCGCGAGACCAGCACCTGTCCAGCCTCGGCGAAGGCCATGATCCGCTGGGCCACGTTGAGGCCGTCGCCGACGATGTTGGGCTGACCGTTCACGTCCTTCACCAGCTTGACCGGGCCCAGGTTGATGCCACAGCGCACCTCCAGGACGGAACCGCCGGCCGGATCGGAGAGTTGGAGTAGTGCCCGAAGCGCTACCGCCACCGTCAGAGCGTCCTCGGGATTGCCGAAGAAGCTCACCGCGGCACCGCCTCCGGTCTCGAGGACGATGCGGTCCTGCGCCGGCACGGCCTTCAGCGCCTGCCCGAGCAGGGCGTTGAACCGTTCCTTGAGGCTCACCTGCTCCGCGACTGCTTTCTGGGCGTAGCTCGGGATCTCCAGGAATAGGACGCTGCAGATGAAGGTACGGCTCGCGGATGCCTGCACTCGGTGCTCCTGATGGGCGGCTGCCCGCGCGGGGGCCACAGGCCTATTTTATGCGCATGCCGGGGAGCGCTCCGTCGTCTGGGGAAAGGAGAAAGATGCTCTCGCCGTCACCGGCGGCGAGCACCATTCCTTCGGAGACGCCGAACTTCATCTTGCGCGGGGTGAGGTTCGCTACCATCACGGTGAGCCGGCCCTGGAGGGCCTCCGGCGTATAGGCCGACTTGATTCCAGCGAACACCGTGCGCCGTTCCCCTCCCAGGTCCAGGGTGAGCTTGAGGAGCTTGTCTGCTCCCGGCACCGCCTCGGCTGCCACGATGCGGGCCACCCGCAGGTCCACCCGATGGAAATCGTCGATGCTGATCTGGGGGGTCGTCTGGCCATGGGGCACAGCGCCCTCGCTTGTCATCGATTCCCGGTTGGCCTCAATCAGGGCATTGATCCGCCGGGGGTCAATACGGGTCATGAGATGTTCGTAGGCGTTGATTTTGTGCCCCTCGGGCAGAAGCTCCGCTGCATCGGCCCACTGGAGGGGGGCAATCGCCAGGAAGTTTTCCACCCGTTGGGCCAGATGGGGCAGCACGGGCTTGAGGTAGAGGGTGAGGAGTCGGAACAGGTTGATCGCCTCGCAGCACACGCGGTGCAACGCCGCGCTCGCCTCGACTCTGCGGGCGAGCTCCCAGGGTTTTTCCTGATCCACGAACTGGTTTGCCCGGTCCGCGAGCTGCATGATTTCCCGCACCGCCTTGCCGTACTCCCTCGCCTCGTAAAGCGCCGCGATGGCGGGGGCCGCCGCCTGAACCTCGGTGAGCAGTGCGCTCGTGCTTCTCATCATGCGGCCGTCGAAGCGCTTGTGGATGAAGCCGGCTGTGCGGCTCGCGATGTTCACGTACTTGCCTACCAGGTCCGAGTTGACCCGGGCGGTGAAGTCCTCCAGGGAAAGATCGATGTCCTCCATGGTGGGGCCCAGTTTGGCCGCATAGTAGTAGCGCAGCCATTCGGGGTTGAGCCCCTGGGCGAGATAGCTAGCAGCGGTGATGAAGGTGCCGCGGGACTTGGACATCTTCTCCCCGTTCACCGTGAGAAAGCCGTGGGCGTAGATCTTCGATGGCGTGCGGTAGCCGGAATGTTTGAGCATGGCCGGCCAGAACAGGGCATGGAAGTACAGGATATCCTTGCCGATGAAATGAATGAGCTCCGTGGCCTCATCGGAGCGCAGGAACGCGTCTACGTCGATGGTCTCGCCCTGGCCGCGGCGTTTGTCCGCCAGGTTCTTGAAACTGGCGAAGTAGCCGACCGGAGCGTCGAGCCACACGTAGAAGAATTTCTGGTTGCCGGTGCCGGGAATGGGGAAGCCGAAATAGGGGGGGTCGCGGGAGATGTCCCAGTCCTGGAGCCCTGCCGCGAACCACTCCTGGAGCTTATTGACCGCCTCCGGCTGCAGCCGCCCAGAGCGCGTCCACGCCTCCAGGAACGCCCGGCAGCGGGGATCCGAGAGGCGGAAGAAGAAGTGTTCCGACGACCTGCGCACCGGGGCAGCGCCAGAAATCACCGAATAGGGGTTCTTGAGCTCCGTGGGGGCATAGGTGGCACCGCACGCTTCGCAGGCGTCCCCATACTGGTCCTTGGCCCCGCAGCGGGGACACTCGCCCTTGACGTAGCGGTCGGGCAGGAACATCTGCTTGACCGGGTCGTAGTACTGCTCCACCGAGCGACGGGCGATCAGGCCAGCCTCGTCCAGGCGGCGGAAGATTTCTTCGCAAAGTTCCCGGTTCTCTGGGGAGTTGGTCTCGTAATAGTTGTCGAACTGGATGTGAAAGCCGGCAAAGTCCCGTTGGTGCTCTTCCAGCATGCGGCCGATCAGGGCCTCAGGGGAGATTCCCTCCTTCTGCGCCCGCAGCATGATGGGGGTGCCGTGCTGATCGTCGGCGCACACGTAATAGCACTCGTGGCCTTGCATTTTCTGGAAACGCACCCAGATGTCAGTTTGGATGTATTCCACCAAATGGCCCAGGTGGATGGCCCCGTTCGCGTAGGGCAAGGCGGAAGTGACCAGGAGGCGGCGTTTGGGCATGGAATCGACAAGATCTTGAAAAATCGAATTCTAACAAAGTCCTGAGTTCGACGAGCGGAAGGCAGGCTGATTTCGTTACAATTAAAATTTTCGCGGCATCGGCCGGAGGAGGCTTACGTGGCGATCACCGAGCAGCAGGTTCAGGAGGCGCTCAAAGCGCTGATTGACCCCAATACCCACAAGGATTTCGTGACGAGCAAGGCCGTCAAGGGCGTCAAGGTGGAGGGGGACCGGGTGTCGGTGGACATCGTTCTTGGCTACCCCGCCAAAAGCGTTCTCGACTCCATCCGCCATATGGTGGCGGAGCGGCTGAGAAGCCTGCCGGGTGTCGGCACAGTTCAAGTGGGCGTCACTTACAAGATCGTTGCCCACGCGGTGCAACGAGGAGTGAAGCTGGTGCCGGGCGTTCGCAACATCATAGCGGTCGCCTCCGGCAAAGGCGGGGTGGGCAAATCTACCACCGCCGTCAACCTGGCCCTGGCCCTTGCCGCCGAGGGGGCCAAGGTGGGGGTGCTGGACGCGGACATTTATGGGCCCTCTCAGCCCATGATGTTGGGCATCCGGGGGCGCCCCGAGTCGCGAGACGGCAAGAGCCTCGAGCCGATGGAGGGCCACGGGCTACAGGCCATGTCCATCGGTTTCCTGATCGATCTGGACACTCCCATGGTGTGGCGGGGACCCATGGTCACTCAGGCCCTGGAGCAATTGCTCAACGAGACCCGCTGGCGCGACTTGGATTACTTGGTAGTGGATCTCCCGCCGGGAACCGGCGATATCCAGCTCACCTTGGCCCAGCGGGTGCCGGTGACCGGCGCCGTTATCGTGACCACGCCCCAGGACATCGCCCTGATCGATGCCCGTAAGGGGCTCAAGATGTTCGAGAAGGTGGGCATTCCCATCCTGGGCGTGGTGGAGAACATGAGCATCCATATCTGTTCCAGATGCGGGCACGAGGAACCCATCTTCGGCGAGGGTGGAGCCCAGCGCATGTGCCAGGACTACGGAGTCGAACTCTTGGGGGCGCTGCCTTTGGACATTCGCATCCGCGAACAGGCTGATTCCGGCAAGCCCTCGGTGGTGGCGGATCCCGAAGGACGCATTGCCGAGATCTATAAGGCGATCGCGCGCCGTGTGGCAGTGAAGATCGCCGAGCTCGCCCAGGACCATTCCGCGGCGTTCCCCAAGATCGTGATCCAGAACACGTAGATTCACCGCCGAGGCGCGGGCGAGCGCGGTTTTTCAAGAGCAAGGGCGTTAGGTTAGAAGTGCGACCGGGCAATGACCGTTTTTCTTGCGATGGCTTTGCATTGCCCTTCGGGTTGAACGTTCCTTTTACGCGCCCCAGGGGTTGAGGGCAGCCCATGAGCATCAAGTCCGACAAGTGGATCCGCCGCATGGCGCTCGAATACGGCATGATCGAGCCCTTCGAGCCCAACCAGATCAAGGAAATAGGCGGGCGCAAGGTGGTCTCTTACGGGACCTCCAGCTACGGCTACGACATCCGTTGCTCGGACGAATTCAAGATCTTCACCAACATCAACACGACCATCGTCGATCCGAAGAACTTCGATTCCAAGTCCTTCGTCGACTTCAAGGGCGAGGTGTGCATCATCCCTCCCAACTCCTTCGCCCTGGCGCGCACGGTGGAATACTTTCGCATCCCGCGCAATGTGCTCACCATCTGCCTTGGCAAGTCGACGTACGCCCGCTGCGGCATCATCGTCAACGTAACGCCGTTCGAGCCGGAGTGGGAGGGGTACGTGACGCTGGAGTTTTCCAACACGACGCCGCTACCGGCCAAGATCTACGCCAACGAAGGCGTCGCCCAGGTGGTGTTCTTCGAAGCGGACGAGGCGTGCGACGTCTCCTATAAGGATCGGGGCGGCAAATACCAGGGACAGAAAGGTGTCACACCCCCCAAGATCTGAGCAGACGGCGCTCTGTTTGGCCGCATTGGACGGCTAACGGATTGAGAAGGCGCCTCTTTTTGCAGGCGGGTGCCCGCGCACAAATAACACTTGATTCCGCGGCCCCGCTTTTTATAATGCGCATTTTTTGGATCCAAGCCCTTGAAAATTCAAGCGTGCCAAGGCGGCCGGCGTGACGGGCAAGAGAAGCATCCCCGTGCCATGAAACGGGTGAACATGCACACGCCGGCAAGCCAGGTGCCTTGAGGAGACCTTGATGCCCCGCGCCGCCGTCCAAGCCAACGAACCCATCTTCGACACCCACCCGGAAGTCAGCCTCGACTTCCGGCACGTTAGACGAGTCCTGGAGCGCGGCTACGAAAAGCCGTTCCTCCTGATCGATCCCGAGATCATTCGCCTGAAGACCCGCCGTTTTGCCCGGGCGATGCCGCGAGTAAAGCCCTACTATGCGGTCAAGGCCAACCCGGATCCGCGGGTGATCCAGGTGCTCAAGGAAGAAGGGACCGGGTTCGAGATCGCCTCGGTCGCTGAGCTTGATCTCTTGCTCGGCCTTGGAGTGGCGGCGCGCGAAGTGCTCTACAGCAATCCGATGAAGTCTCGCGCCTACATCCAGTACGCGGTGAGCAGGGGAGTGGAGTGGTTTGTGGTGGACAGCGTGGAGGAAGTGGCCAAGGTGGTGGCCATCAAGCCGGACGCCAAGCTCTATCTACGCATCGACACGCCCAACATCGGCGCCGACTGGCCCCTGGCCGGCAAGTTTGGTGCCCACCTGGTGGATGTGCCCGAGATCGTGGCGACCGCGGCCCGGCTCAAGGCCGACGTGGCGGGGGTTACCTTCCATGTGGGCTCCCAGTGCCGCAACCCACAGAACTGGCGCGTGGCGATCGAGCGCTCCCGCACGGTGTTCGAGCAGCTCCTTGGGGCCGGCATGCGGCCGCGCATGCTCAACATCGGCGGCGGCTTCCCGGTGCGCTACGTCAAGCCCATCCCCTCGATTGAGGTGATTGGCGAGGTGGTCAATGAGGCGCTGGAGGCGTTTCCAGCGGACGTAGAAGTGGTGGCCGAGCCTGGACGCTACTTGGTCTCCGATGCTGCTTATTTCGTCTGCCGGGTGGTGGGGACCGCTACCCGTGCCGGCCGCCGTTGGATGTATTGGGATGCAGGCCTGTTCGGCGGGATGATCGAGACCTCCGAAGGCCTGCGCTACCAGATCCTCACTGACCGCACCGGCCCGCTGGTGCCGTGGTGCGTGGCCGGCCCCACTTGCGATTCGGTGGACATCGTCCTGCAGGAGGAAATGCTCCCCGAGGACGTGCAGGAGGGGGATTTCATCTACATTCCTAACGCAGGTGCCTATACCACTGCTTACGCCAGCACGTTTAACGGCTTTCCCCTGCCGGAGGTCATCGTGCTGTGAGCGAGGGCGCGATCAGCGCACTCGCTCGTATACCACGAAATGATATTCCAGGTCTGCGGCCCGGCGCCGGTCGCGACTCACCTCCCGCCAGGCGCTGCGGTCGTACGGGGGAAAGTACACATCGCCTTCGAAGTCCTGCAGGAGCTCGGTAACGTACATCCGGTCGGCCCGGCCGATGAGCTCCCGAAAGAGCTCGGCGCCGCCGATCACGAAAATCTCGTCCTTGCACTCGCATGCGGCAAGCGCCTGCTCCACCGAATGGACCACCCACGCGCCGGGAACGGTGTAGTCCGGCTGGCGCGTGACGATCACGTTTTGCCGACCGGGCAAGAGCCTGCCGATGGACTCGTAGGTCTTGCGTCCCATCACTATGCAGTGGCCCATGGTGAGGGCCTTGAAATACTTGAGGTCATCCGGCAGGCGCCAGGGCAACGCGTTGCCGGCACCGATGACCCCGTTGCGCGCCATGGCGACCACCAGGGCGATGCGCCGACCCGTCATACGGCGATTGGCGCCGGGATCGCCGGGTGGTAGCGGTAGTTCACGAATTCGAAGTCTTCAAAAGCGTAATCGAAAATGGACGGTGGCTTGCGCAGGATCCGAAGCGTCGGCAGGGGATAGGGCTCCCGGGCGAGCTGGGTGCGCGCTTGCTCCAAGTGGTTGAGGTACAGATGCACGTCGCCTCCGGTCCAGACAAATTCCCCTACCTCTAGGCCGCACTGCTGGGCGACCATGTGGGTGAGGAGGGAGTAGCTAGCGATGTTAAACGGCAGCCCCAGGAACACATCGCAGCTTCTCTGGTAGAGCTGGCAGGAAAGGCGACCTTCGGCCACGTAGAACTGGAATAGGGCGTGGCACGGCGTAAGGGCCATCTTGTCCAAGTCCGCCACGTTCCAGGCGGAGACGATGAGCCGGCGCGAGTGGGGGTTATCTTTGATTTCCTTCACCACCCGGCTGATCTGATCGATGTGCCGGCCGTCGGGGGCTGGCCAAGAGCGCCACTGGTAGCCGTAGATGGGGCCCAGATCGCCGTTCTCGTCCGCCCATTCGTCCCAGATCGTCACCCCTCGCTCCTGAAGGTAGCGGACGTTGGTGTCTCCCCTGAGGAACCAAAGCAGCTCGTGGATCACCGACTTCAGATGAATCCGCTTGGTGGTGACCAGCGGGAAGCCCCGGCCCAGGTCGAAGCGCATCTGGTGGCCGAAGATGGACAAGGTGCCCACGCCGGTGCGGTCCGGCTTGCGCGTTCCCTGCTCCAGAACGTGCCGCATCAGGTCGAGATATTGGCGCATAGGCGTCGGGCCGATAAAACAAGCCAGGTTTGAGACGGTGCCGGGGCTCGCGCAGGCTCCGCCCCGGGCGCCATTATAATTCGATCGACCGGGCTCCGGTCCCCGAATCCACGGGCGTCGCAGGCATGCCATGATCAACGCCAAACCTCGAGTTGAAATCCGCTACTGCACCCAGTGCCGTTGGCTATTGCGGGCGGCCTGGCTTGCCCAGGAGCTTCTCACCACCTTCGAGGCGGAATTGGGGGAAGTGGCGCTGATCCCGGGAAGTGGAGGCATTTTCGAAGTGCGGGTGGACGGAGAGCTGCTTTGGTCCCGCAAGGACGAGGGCCGTTTTCCGGAAGCGAAGGAGCTCAAGCAGCGGTTGCGAGACCGGGTGGCCCCCGGCAAGGACCTGGGCCACGCGGATCGCTAGCTTGGACCGTGGCGAAGGACGCTCGCCGGAACGGACCCTCTCGATGACGGACGTGCTTCCAGTTGACTGGAGGCGCGCTCTTGCATGCTTGGCCCACCGGTGCCGTCCGAACTCCCTGCCCAGGTGGCACAACGGTTGCGTCCTCCGAGCTTGGCCTGGTACAGGGCCTGGTCGGCCCACTGGATCAGCAGGATGGGGGTAGTAGAGCCGTCGGGAACGAGGGCGGTAGCGCCGAAGCTCATCGTGATCACGGGATAAGCGCGGGAGCGCGCATGGGGAATGGCCAGGGCTTCCACCCGCTCGCGTGCTGCATTGCACACCTTTTCGACGCCGGCCATATCGGTGTCCGGCAGGATCAGGGCGAACTCCTCGCCGCCGTAGCGAGCCACCAGGTCGGTGGCTCGCCGGCAGGCGCTCGAGAGGGCCGCAGCGATGCGCTGCAGGCAGGCATCCCCCGCCTGGTGGCCGTAGTGGTCGTTGTAGGCCTTGAAGTCGTCCACGTCGCCCAGTACCAGCCCCAAGGGGCTGCGGTGGCGCCGCGCCCGGGCGAACTCCTGCGCTAGCCGTTCGTCGAAATGATGCCGGTTGGCCACACCGGTGAGCCCGTCCTGGCGGGCGAGCTGGGCGAGCTCCCGATTGGCGGCGGCGAGACGCTCACTCAGCTCGACCGTCTGGCGCTGCATGTCGTGGATGCGCTGCAGCGCCCGAATCTTGGCTCCCAGCACCACCGGGCTCACCGGCTTCACCAGATAGTCGTCGCCACCGGCCAGGATACCCTTCTCCAGATCCGCGTCCGTTTCCCGCGCGCTCAGAAAGATGATGGGTATCCACCGGTTGCCCTGGATCTCACGCATTTGCCGCACCGCCGTGAACCCGTCGAGGCGGGGCATCTGTACGTCCAGCAGGACCAGGTCCACCGGCTCCTGTCGCAAACGCTCGAGCGCCTGGGCGCCATCCGAGGCCTCCATCACGACATGCCCCATGGTGGCAAGCATCCGGGTGAGGGCGGCCCGCGCCGTGCGCGAGTCATCCACCAGCAGGATATTCACGGCATCCTCCCTTGGATTGTCATCACGAAGCCCGCACGGGTTGCCGGGTGTCTCGTGGCGCCGGTTCTCTGTCCGGTGTGGGCTGCCGCGGCCTTGCGCACTGGCGCAGCCGGCCGCGGTCAAGACCTATGTTAAACTTGCCCCCTTGTTTTTGCGAGCCTTTCCATGTCTGGCAACACTTTCGGCAAGCTCTTTCGCGTCACCTCCTTTGGCGAGTCCCACGGCCCGGCCATCGGCTGCGTGGTGGACGGCTGCCCGCCGGGCCTTGAGCTTTCCGAGACAGATCTCCAGGCGGAACTCAACCGCCGCCGCCCCGGGACCTCCCGCCATGTCTCCCAGCGGCGGGAACCGGACAAGGTGGAGATCCTCTCCGGTGTGTTCGAGGGACGGACCACGGGCACGCCCATCGGGCTGCTGATCCGCAACGAGGACGCTCGCAGCCGGGACTACAGCAAGATCATGGACGTATTTCGCCCCGGACATGCCGACTACACCTATTGGCAGAAGTACGGTATCCGGGACTACCGCGGGGGCGGTCGGGCCTCGGCCCGGGAGACAGCGGTGCGGGTCGCGGCCGGCGCCATTGCCAAAAAATGGCTAGGTAGCCGTTATGGCATCGTCATTCGCGGCTACCTGGCCCAGCTCGGCCCCATCCGCGTGCCATTCAAGTCCTGGGACGCAGTGAATGACAATCCTTTCTTCGCAGCGGATCCGGACGCGGTGCCACAGCTCGAGGCGTTCATGGACCAGCTGCGCAAGTCGGGTGATTCCGTGGGCGCCCGCATCAACGTGGTGGCCGAGGGTGTCCCGGTGGGCTGGGGCGAGCCTGTGTACGATCGCCTGGACGCCGCCATCGCCCATGCCATGATGAGCATCAACGCGGTCAAGGCGGTGGAGATCGGAGCCGGGTTTGCCGCGGTCGAGCAGCGGGGTACCGAGCACTCGGACGAGATAACCCCCGAAGGCTTTCTCAGCAATAATGCAGGCGGCATATTAGGGGGAATCTCAACAGGCCAGGACATCCTGGTGTCCATCGGCATCAAGCCCACCTCCAGCATCCGGCTGCCGCGGCGCTCCATCGACAAGGAAGGTAGACCCGTGATCGTCGAGACCACCGGTCGCCACGACCCCTGTGTGGGCATCCGGGCTACACCCATCGCCGAGGCGATGCTCGCTCTGGTGCTCATCGACCATGCCTTGCGCCATCGGGCGCAGAACGCGGACGTGCGTTGCGCGACGCCCCGGGTACCTGGCCGGATCACTGCAGTGCCGCCGCGCAAAGCACCGGCGGAGCGCCGGGATGATCCGGAACCCGACGAGGCGTGAGCCGCGGCTTCCGTTCCGGGCCGCGGACTAGCCCCCAGCCCGGACAGCAACGTCTGCCGTACGTTTCTTCACTGTGAAGCAGGTTTTTTCGCTCTGGGGGTTTCGCTCCGCCCACGGGCCCCCCGCGCCTGATTCCATGCCCGACCGTCCTTTCCCGTACGGCCCCCTCGCCAGCTTCTATTTTTTCTACTTCGCCTTCGTCGGCGCATTCGCCCCCTACTGGAGCCTGTACTTGCGCTCCCTCGGGTACGTGGCGGCCGAGATCGGGTTGCTCATGGCCTTGCCCCAGGTGATGCGCATGCTCGCCCCCGCGGCGTGGGGCTGGCTTGCCGACGCCACCGGCCGTCGGGTCGAGATCCTGCGCTTGGCGGCCCTCGCCGCCCTTCTGAGTTACGCGGGTGTTTTCTTCGGCGCGAGCTTTGCCTGGATGTGGCTGGTGATGGCGGCCATGAGCTTTTTCTGGAGCGCATCGCTGCCCCTGGTGGAAGCGATCACCCTGTCCCACCTGGGCCCCCACGCCGCCCGCTACGGACGCATCCGCTGGTGGGGTTCCCTCGGTTTCATCCTGGCCGTGGTGGGCATCGGCCACCTGCTGGATGGTGCCCCCATCTTTTGGTTGCTCTGGATCCTGCTCGCCCTCAAGTTGGCGGTGGCGGCTTCGGCGGTCCAGGTGCCGGATGCCCCACTGCGCCGGAGGCTGGAAGAGGCAACACCCCTATGGCGGATCGTACGGCGCCCCGAAGTGGGAGCGCTCCTCGCCGCCTGCTTCTTCATGGCCGTGGCCCACGGGCCCTACTATGTTTTCTTTTCCATTTACCTGGTGGACGTGGGTTACACCAAGGGCCAGGTGGGGTGGCTATGGGCCTTGGGTGTGATCTGCGAGATCGGGGTGTTCTTCCTCATGCCGCGAGTGGCCTCCCGCTACAGCGGTCGCGCCATCTTGCTGGTGAGCTTCGGCTGCGCTGTGCTGCGCTTCACGCTGGTCGCTGCCTTCCCCGCTGTGCCGCTCTTGATGCTGCTCGCCCAGTCCCTGCACGCGGCCACCTTTGGCGCGTACCACGCCGCAGCGGTGGCGGCGTTCCACCGCCTGTTCCAGGGGAGCCACACGGCCAAGGGCCAGGCACTCTATACCAGCGTCAGTTTCGGCGCGGGCGGCAGCCTCGGCAGCCTTTTGAGCGGCTACCTCTGGGAAGCGGCGGGACCGGGCATCACCTTCACGGCAAGCGCCGCCGCCGCAGCGCTGGGAGGACTCCTGATCGCTTGGCGCTTTCCCGCCGAGCGCTAGTGCGCTCCCTGGAGGCGGCCTCCTGGGGAAGAGCCTGGGCTTTGTGGCATAATTACCCGCTTACCTCGTATTTGAAGCCATGAGCGGAAAGACCCTTTACGACAAGCTCTGGGACAGCCACGTGGTGCACGAAGAAGCCGACGGCACCGCGCTCCTTTATATCGACCGGCACCTGGTGCACGAGGTGACGAGTCCCCAGGCGTTCGAGGGGTTGAAGCTCGCCGGGCGCCGGCTCTGGCGGCCGGATTCCATCATTGCCACTGCGGATCACAACACGCCCACCCGTGATTGGGACCAGGGAATCCGCGATCCCGTGTCCCGTCTGCAGGTGGAGACGCTCGACGCGAACATCAGGGCGTTCGGCGCCAAGGCCTATTTCCCGTTCCGGGACCGGCGCCAAGGAATCGTGCACGTGGTCGGGCCGGAACAGGGGGCGACGCTGCCCGGCATGACCGTCGTGTGCGGCGACTCCCACACCAGTACCCATGGGGCGTTCGCTTGTCTCGCCTTCGGCATCGGTACCTCGGAGGTGGAGCATGTGCTCGCCACCCAGTGCCTGTTGACCAAGAAAGCAAAAGCGATGCAGATCGTGGTGGATGGGGCTCTGGGCCCCGGGGTCACGGCCAAAGATGTGATCCTCGCCATCATCGGCACCATCGGCACGGCAGGCGCCACCGGTTACGTGATCGAATACGCGGGCGAGGTCGTTCGCGCCCTTGGGATGGAAGGGCGAATGACCATCTGTAATATGTCCATCGAGGCGGGCGCTCGCGCCGGCCTGGTGGCGGTAGACGAGAAGACCGTCGAATACCTGAGGGGTCGGCCCTTTGCTCCGAAGGGTGAGCTGTGGGAGCGGGCGGTCGCTGCCTGGCAAGATTTGAAAAGCGACCCGGACGCCCGCTTCGACAAGGTGGTGCGCCTCGATGCGACCCGGATTCGACCTCAGGTGACCTGGGGCACTTCGCCGGAGATGGTGGCCCCGGTGGACGGAGAAGTCCCCGATCCCACGCGAGAGCCCAATCCCATCCGGCGGGAAAGCTACGCGCGGGCGCTCCGGTATATGGGACTCGAGCCGGGGACCCCGATCCGCAGCATCCTGCTCGACAAGGTGTTTATCGGCTCCTGCACCAACTCGCGGCTGGAAGACCTACGGGCGGCGGCCAAAGTGGTACGGGGGCGCCGCATCGCTGCCAACATCAAACAGGCTCTGGTCGTGCCCGGCTCGGGCACGGTGAAGCGCCAAGCAGAGGAAGAAGGCCTGCACCGAGTATTCCTGGAAGCAGGCTTCGAATGGCGGGAGCCCGGCTGTTCCATGTGCCTTGCCATGAACGATGACCGCTTGGCGCCCGGGGAGCGCTGCGCCTCCACCTCCAACCGTAACTTCGAGGGCCGTCAGGGCGCAGGTGGGCGCACCCACCTGGTGAGCCCGGAGATGGCGGCAGCGGCGGCCATTGCCGGGCATTTCATCGATGTACGGGAACTTCTTTCTTCTTGAAGGGGGAAGGTTGATCATGATGCATAGACTGGCAATTTCCATCATGGCCGTATTGCTTGTCGCAGGGCTTGCCGCCTGCAACACCATCCAGGGGCTTGGCAAGGACATCGAGAAGGGCGGAGAGGCAATCCAGAAGTCGGTCAAGTGAGCATGGAAAAGTTCGTCCGTCACGAAGGATTGGTGGCACCGTTGGACCGCGCCAACGTGGATACCGACGCCATCATCCCGAAGCAGTTCCTGAAGTCGATCAAGCGCAGCGGCTTCGGCCCGAATTTGTTCGACGCCTGGCGTTACCTGGACCCGGGCGAGCCGGGAGGGGACACCCGCGGGCGGCGCCTGAACCCCGACTTCGTGCTCAACCAGCCCCGTTATCAGGGAGCGAGCATTCTGCTTACCCGGGAGAACTTCGGTTGCGGCTCCTCCCGGGAGCACGCGCCCTGGGCGCTGCTCGATTACGGCTTCCGGGCCCTCATCGCCCCGAGTTTCGCCGACATTTTCTACAACAACTGCTTCAAGAACGGGCTGCTTCCCGTGGTGCTCGAAAGTGCCGTGGTGGATCGGCTGTTTCGGGAGGTGGAGACCACCGAGGGCTACCGGCTGCTGATTGATCTGCAAGCCCAGAGCGTGACGACCCCAGGCGGGGAGACGCTGCGCTTCAGTATCGACCCGTTTCGCAAGTACTGCTTGCTGAATGGCCTGGACGACATTGGACTCACCCTGCGGCACGTGGACAAGATCAAAGCCTACGAGACCAGGCGGCGGGTCGAGGCGCCGTGGCTGTTCAGCTGAGCCTTCACGACGGGCGCTTTTTGCGATGAAGCCCCGCAGCGAGCGGATGAATTTCCTTGCGCTTCTCTGCGCCTGCCGTCCTGAGCGGCCTTAACCGACGATGAAAATCGCCATCCTTCCGGGAGACGGGATCGGCCCGGAAATCACGGCCCAGGCGGTGAAGGTGTTGGAGCGGCTGCGCCGCGATGGGCTCGCCTTGGAATGGGCTGAGGCGCCCATCGGGGGGGCGGGCGTGGACGCCCAGGGGGATCCGCTGCCCGCTTCCACTCTGCAACTCGCCCGGGAGGCGGACGCCATTCTGTTGGGTGCCGTGGGGGCGCCCAAGTACGATGGGCTTCCCCGGGAGAAGCGCCCCGAGCAAGGGCTGCTGCGGATTCGCAAGGCGCTCGAGCTCTTCGCCAACCTGCGCCCGGCGCGGGTGTACTGGGAGCTCGCCGCTGCCTCCGCCCTCAAGCCCGAGCGGTTGGCGGGTCTCGACCTCCTGATCGTGCGCGAGCTCACGGGCGACATCTATTTCGGCGAGCCCAAAGGCGTGCGCATCAATGCTGCCGGCGAGCGTGAAGGCTTCGACACCATGGTCTACCGCGAGGGGGAGATCCGGCGCATCGCCCACGTGGCCTTCCAGGCAGCGCGGCGGCGGGGCAGGCGCGTATGCTCGGTAGACAAGGCCAACGTGTTGGAGACCAGCCGGCTGTGGCGGGAGGTGGTGAGCGAGGTCGGGCGCGAGTATCCGGACGTGGAGCTGAGCCACATGTACGTGGACAACGCTGCCATGCAGCTCGTGCGCGACCCCGGGCAGTTCGACGTGATCCTCACCGGCAACATGTTCGGGGACATTCTTTCCGACGAAGCCTCCATGCTTACGGGCTCGATCGGCATGCTCCCCTCGGCCTCCCTCGATGCCCGCAGCAAGGGCTTGTACGAGCCTATCCACGGTTCTGCCCCCGACCTCGCCGGCCGAGACATCGCCAATCCCCTGGCCACCATCCTGTCCTTGGCGATGCTGCTGCGCTACAGTCTGGGGATGGAGACGGCGGCGGCGCGGGTAGAGCGGGCGGTTGCGGAGGTGCTCATGCGTGGGGTGCGCACGGCCGATATCGCGGCGCCGGGCGTGGTGCCGGTGGGCACCGCTGCCATGGGAGATGCGGTAGTGGCCGCCCTTTGAGCCTTCGGTCGATGGTTGCTTGTGAGTCAGAAGATGCAGGGTGATCGGGAGAGTAGACGGATGCTTCGGGTGGGTTTCGTGGGGTGGCGCGGCATGGTGGGCTCTGTGCTCATGCAGCGCATGCGGGAAGAGAAAGACTTCGACGCGATTGAACCAGTATTCTTTAGCACCTCCCAGGTGGGGGGCAGGGGGCCGGACATCGGCCGGGAGATCCCGCCCCTCAAGGACGCCAAGGACCTCGAAGCCCTGCGGGCCATGGACGTGATCGTCACCTGTCAGGGGGGAGACTATACCAGCGAGGTCTATCCCAGGCTGCGTGCCGGCGGCTGGGACGGTTATTGGATCGACGCCGCCTCCACCCTGCGCATGGACAAGGACAGCGTCATCATCTTGGATCCGGTGAATAGGCCGGTGATCGAAGACGCGCTCTCGCGGGGGGTTAAAAACTTTATTGGGGGCAATTGCACCGTGAGCCTCATGTTGATGGCCATGGGCGGGTTGTTCCACAACGGCCTGGTGGAGTGGATGACGGCCATGACCTATCAGGCTGCCTCTGGCGCCGGCGCCCAGAACATGCGCGAGCTGCTCATGCAGATGGAAGCCATCGCCGGAGCGGCAAAGCCGCTGCTCGACGATCCAGCCTCCTCCATACTGGAAATCGACCGGGTGGTGACCCACACCTTACGCCGGCCGGATTTTCCCGCCGAGCATTTCCAGGTGCCGCTCGCCGGGAGTCTGATCCCGTGGATCGATCGGGAGATGGGCAACGGCCAGAGCCGGGAGGAGTGGAAAGGGCAAGCGGAGACCAACAAGATCCTAGGGCGTGAGGCTGAGCCCGTGCCGGTGGACGGCATTTGCGTGCGAGTGGGCGCCATGCGTTGCCATAGCCAAGCCCTCACCGTGAAGCTCAAGAAAGACGTGCCCCTGGACGAGGTCGAGGATATGCTCGCTTCGGCCAACGACTGGGTGAGGGTTGTCCCTAACCGGCGCGAAGACTCCGTGCGCGAGCTCACCCCCGCGGCGGTCAGCGGTACCCTGGCCATTGTGGTCGGGCGGCTGCGCAAGCTCAATATGGGGAGCGAATACCTGGGCGCCTTTACCTGCGGGGATCAGCTCTTGTGGGGCGCCGCCGAGCCTCTGAGGCGAATGTTACGCATCCTCCGGCAGGCCTGAAAGTTCTGGCCCGATCTTTGCGCGGCGATGGGACAATCCCCCTGGGCGTCGAAAGGCTCTGAAGACATCGCCTGGGTGAGGGAGGGAAGCGAGAGTTCAATTTAACTTGAATCCATAACTATTTGATGTACACTAGAACTTTGGAAGGTCCCGTGGGAGGCGCGGCGTGGTGAAACCGATTCCAAGACTCGGGCTGTTGTTGGCGGCCCTGGGCCTACCCGTGATGGCGCTGGCTGCCGGGCTGGGCAAGCTCACCGTGCACTCGGCCCTCGGCGATCCCTTGAGGGCAGAAATCGAGATCGTTTCGGTCCGCGGCGACGAGCTCGCCACCCTCCAGGCGCGCATTGCGTCCCCTTCCGTCTATAAGCAGGCCAACATCGATTACCAGCCGGGGCTTGCCTCGGTGCGGGCGAAGATCGAAACACGCACCGGTCGGCCCGTGGTGGTCCTCACGTCTACCCAGCCCATCACCGATCCTTTCCTCAACGTCCTGGTGGAGCTCACCTGGGCCACTGGGGCGGTGACACGGGAATATACCTTCCTGCTGGATCCACCTGCCTATGCCGCGCCCACGCCGAGCGTGCCCGAGGTGCAGGAGGCCCGACCGCGGGAAGCCCCGCCGCAGCCCCTTCCGCCCGCTCAGGCCGCGCCGGCGCCTGCCCCTGGCCCGACCCAGGCGGGGGGGGGTATTTCCGCTGAGCCCGCCCCGGGAACCTATGGGCCCGTGCGGCGGGGCGAGACCTTGAGCCAGATCGCCGAGCGCACCCGTTACCCGGGTGCCTCTCTGGAACAGATGCTCGTTGCCCTGTTCCGCTCCAACCCGGACGCCTTCATGGACAACAACATGAACCGGCTCAAAACCGGGCCCATCCTGCGTGTTCCGAACCGAGAGGAAACACTGGCCATTGACCAGCGGGAGGCGGTAGCCGAGTTTCGCGCCCAGGTGGCGAGCTGGAAAGCCTACCGGGATCAGCTCGCCGCCGCGGCGGCGAGCGTGGAGTCGCCCGCGGGCGAGGGGCAGGCTGCCGCAGGCCGGGTGACGGCGGCGGTGGAAGAAAAAGGCCAGACTGAACCGCCCAAGGAAGTGCTCAAGCTCTCCAAGGCGGAAACCGACGGCGCCGCCGGCGGGCAATCGCTGCAGGAGCGCATCCGCGCCCTGGAAGAGGACAACATCGCCAAAGAAAAGGCCCTCAAGGAAGCCCAAGAGCGGGTGGCCCTTCTGGAGAAGAATATCCAGGACATGCAAAAGCTCCTCGAACTCAGGGGTCAACCCCTCGTGCCCGCAGCGCCCGAGGCGGCGAAGACGGTCCCGGCCCCGGAGAAACCCGAGGCTTCCGGTCAGGCGGGCCCCGCGTCCCAGCCGTCGTCCAAGCCCGAGACCGCCCCTGGCACGCCGGCCCAGACCGCTTCGCCTCCTCAAGCGCCCCAACCGGCGGCACCGCCGGAGCAACCCCGGCCGCAAGCAGCGCCGAAATCCATGCCGCCTCCCACGGAGCCGTCCTTGATGGAGACACTCCTGGGCGAGCCCCTCTATCTAGCCGGTGCGGGGGGGGTGGTGGCGTTGCTTCTGGGTTGGGGGTTCTACGCCGCCCGCCGCCGGCAGGCGGCGAGGGCAGCGCCCGAAGAGGCTCTCACCGAGCCGGGAATCGACGCCGCTCCGGCCGCCGTCGCTGCCTTGGAAACCCCAGCGACCCCATCGGGAGAGAGCACGGTCGCCGGGCCGGGCACCGTGGACGAAGTGGATCCGCTCCAGGAGGCGGAGGTCTATCTCACTTACCGACGCGACGCCCAGGCCGAGGAAGTGCTCAAGGAAGCTCTCGCCAAGACACCCAAGCGCCCGGAGCTGTACCTCAAGTTGCTGGAGGTCTATAGCATGCGCCAGGACAAGGCCCAGTTCGAGGAGACGGCGCGTAGGCTGCAAGCCATCGCTGCCGGAACCCCTCATTGGGAAAAGGCCCTCGCCATGGGTCTCGCCCTGGATCCCACCAATCCCCTTTATGGCGGAACGCCCGCCCCGGCTGCTTCCGATGTGGGGCTGGACACGGTGGCCTTGGCGAACGAGCGTAGCCACGGGATGGACGTCGATTTTGACGTGGGCGGGGAGCCGCGGGAGGCAACGTCTTCCAGGGCGCCGGTGCCGCCGGTCGAGGGGGCGAGCGCCGGGATCGACACCAGAACGGTGGATTTCGAGATCACTTCTGGCGTGACCGGCGGCCACCACGAAGAAATGAAGCTCGCTCGCGACGCGGACGAGAGCCTGAGCGTGAGTTTCGATTTCTCCAACCTGGAACAGAGCCGCACAGGAGACCACCCGGCGGAGCGCCAGGAATCTACCGCTACCAAGCTAGATTTCGACTTCAGCCTGGACTTGGGTGAGTTGGCGACACCCCAGGAGGTCTCGACCGAGGGGAAGGATGCCCACTGGCAGGAAGTGGCCACCAAGTTCGATCTGGCGAAGGCCTATAAGGAAATGGGCGACAAGGAAGGCGCGCGGGAGATCTTGCAGGAGGTCTTGCGCGAAGGCGACGAGCAGCAGCGGCGTGACGCCCAGGCCTTGCTCGAAACCCTCTGAGGCGGCAGTCCCCGTCTAACCCTCCCCCGGGGGCCTTCGTTCGCGGGCGCTGGTATGATGGGACTCATCTGCTGCGCTTTGTTTTCGGTCCGTGGTGCGCGCTCACCCCGAGTGTCTCGTCCATCCTGCCACCGCCCTGGCGGCCTGGCTTGGTGCTGCCCTCTTGCTTCAGCATCTGGAAGGCGCCGCCCTGGGGCTCAGCTGCGCCCTAGCCACCGGCCTTGCCCTTGCCGTGCTGCCCCGCCGCTTCCTCGCCCTTCTGTTCCGTAGCCGCTGGCTCCTGCTTGCGCTCTTGCTCGCTCACGCTTTGCTTGCACCCGAAGGCGAACCGGCGGGATGGAAGGCGGGGGGAGAGCAGGCAGCGCGGCTCGTCGCGCTCCTCGCCTTGTTGGCCCTGGTGCTGGGGAGCTATAGCCGGGAAGCGCTGCTTGCCGGGTTTTATGTCCTGCTCATGCCCTTGTCGTGGGCGGGAGTGAAGGCCGAGCGAGTCGCCGTGCGGCTGTGGCTTACCCTGCATTACGCCGAGGGGGCAAGAGCGGCAGGACGCCGGTCCCTGGCCGACCTGGCCCGGTTGCCGATGAGTGCCGACGACACTCCTGCCGGGCCAGGTTCCGTGATGTTGCCGGCTTGGCGGTTTTCCTGGCGTGATGCCTGTGTACTGGCGGCGCTCGCCGCCGCTTTTGGGTGGCTTACCGGGTGAGAATCGCCCTCGGGCTGGAATACGACGGCAGCCGCTTCTGCGGCTGGCAAAGCCAGGCGGATGGCTGCTCGGTACAAGACGCCCTGGAGCGAGCCCTCACCGCCATCGCCGGCCATCCGGTACGGGTCGTGGCAGCGGGGCGCACCGACGCCGGAGTCCATGCCCTGGCCCAGGTGGTGCATTTCGACACCCAGGCAGTGCGGCCGGAGAGCGCCTGGGTACGCGGCACGAACACGCATTTGCCTCCCTCCGTAGCCGTGCTGTGGGCTCGGCCGGTGCCGGAGGATTTCCACGCCCGTTTCAGTGCCCGGGAACGCGGCTACCGCTACCTGCTGTTGAATCACCCGGTGCGTCCCGCGGTGGCGAGCCGCCGGGTGGGCTGGTTTCACCAGCCCCTGGACCTGGAGCGCATGCGGGAAGCGGCTCGCCACCTCATCGGAGAGCACGATTTCAGCGCCTTTCGCTCATCAGAATGCCAGGCGCGCACGCCGGTGCGCACCCTCTCGCGGCTTGCCATTCGGCGCGAGGGAGGCCTGTTCATCTTCGATTTCTGGGCCAACGCATTCCTCCATCATATGGTGAGAAACATCCTGGGCTGCCTGGTGTGCGTGGGCAAGGGCGCCCATCCTCCTGAGTGGGTGGCCGAGGTGCTGCAAGGCCGCGACCGGGAGCTGGGCGCGCCCACCTTTCCCGCCGATGGCCTGTATCTCTCGGGTGTGCGCTACGAGCCCCACTGGAACCTGCCTACGGGCTGGACACGGGCGGCGGCGTTGCCTTTCGCATCGATGCCGGCGATGGTCCTGGAGGAGCGGTGACGGCGGTCAAGATCTGTGGCATCACCCGAGCCGAGGACGCCCAAACGGCCGCCCGCCTGGGCGCCCACGCGATCGGGTTCGTGTTCTACGACAAGAGCCCCCGCTTCATCGACCCTCGGCGGGCCGCCGCGATCGCCCGGGCAATGCCGCCGTTCGTGACCTGCGTGGGGCTGTTCGTGGATCCAGAACCTGCCTGGGTGCGGGAGGTGCTGGGCGTCGTCTCCCTGCAGCTTCTCCAGTTTCACGGGGACGAACCTCCCGAGCTCTGTGCGCGCTTCGCTCTTCCCTACGTCAAGGCGGTGCGGGTCCGGCCGGAACTCGATCTGCTAGAATATTCCGCTTGTTATCGCGAGGCCCGGGGACTTCTGTTGGACGCTTACCGGCCTGGGGTCCCGGGCGGCACGGGGGAGCGTTTCGACTGGTCCCTGGTGCCTCAGGGGTTACCGCTCCCCGTGATCCTGTCTGGGGGGCTCACGCCCGAGAACGTGGTGGAGGCGATCCGGGCAGTGCGGCCTTGGGCGGTCGACGTCTCAAGCGGTGTGGAAGCGGACAAGGGGATCAAGGACGCGGCGAAGATCGCCGCCTTCATCGAAAGGGTCCGGAATGCAGATGTATGACTTGCCCGATAAGGCCGGCCATTTCGGCCCGTATGGCGGCATGTTTGTGGCCGAGACGCTGATGGCGGCGCTGGAAGAGCTCAAGACCCAGTACGAGCGGCTGCGTCACGATCCGGAGTTTCAGGCGGAGCTGGTCGAGGAGCTACGCCACTACGTGGGCCGTCCCAGCCCGATCTACCATGCCCGGCGCTGGTCCCGGGAGCTGGGCGGGGCACAGATCCTGCTGAAGCGCGAAGATCTCAACCATACCGGCGCCCACAAGATCAACAACACCCTGGGCCAGGCCCTGCTCGCGCGGCGCATGGGCAAGCCCCGGGTGATTGCCGAGACGGGGGCCGGCCAGCATGGGGTGGCGACCGCCACCGTGGCCGCTCGCTACGGGATGCAGTGCGTGGTGTACATGGGCTCGGAGGATGTGAAGCGCCAGGCGCCCAACGTGTTCCGCATGAAGCTGCTGGGTGCCACCGTGGTGCCGGTGGAAAGCGGCTCCAAGACCCTCAAAGACGCCCTCAACGAGGCCATGCGGGACTGGGTGACCCACGTGGACGACACCTTCTACATCATCGGCACCGTGGCGGGCCCCCATCCCTATCCCATGATGGTGCGCGACTTCCAGGCGGTCATCGGGCGGGAAGCCAAGCGCCAGATGCTGGAGCAGTTCGGGCGCCAACCCGATGTCTTGATCGCTTGCGTGGGCGGTGGCTCCAATGCCATGGGCCTGTTCTATCCCTATCTAGACGAGCCTCGGGTGCGCATGATCGGCGTGGAAGCGGGGGGGTACGGCCTGCACAGCGGCCGCCATGCGGCGACCCTGTGCGCGGGCAGGCCAGGCGTTCTGCACGGCAATCGCACCTATCTTCTTCAGGACGAGGATGGCCAAATCCAGCAGACCCATTCCATCTCCGCGGGTCTAGATTACCCGGGAGTGGGGCCGGAGCACGCCTGGCTCAAGGATAGCGGGCGGGCCGAGTATGTGGCAGTGACCGACGAGGAAGCGCTGGAGGCGTTTCACGCCCTGTGCCGGTACGAGGGCATCATCCCGGCCCTGGAGTCAGCCCATGCCCTGGCGTACGCGGCCAGGCTGGCACCCACCTTGCCCAAGGAGGCCCTGCTGCTGGTCAATCTGTCCGGCCGCGGCGATAAGGATATCAACACTGTGGCGAGCCGCTGCGGAATCAGCCTCTAGGGCCGCCGTGGGCGAGGGCATCATGTCGCGCATCGACGCTACGTTCGAGCGACTCCGGCGGCAGGGCCGCAAGGCCCTAATCCCTTTCATCACCGCAGGCGACCCAGATCTCCAGCTCACGCTGCCCATCATGCAGGCCCTCGTGGCAGGAGGCGCTGACGTAATCGAGCTGGGGGTGCCTTTTTCCGATCCCATGGCCGATGGCCCGATCATCCAGCGTGCCTCCGAGCGGGCCCTCAAACAGGGCACGACCCTGCGTCAGGTGCTCGGCTTAGTGAACGCGTTCCGCCGGCTCGACGAGAAGACCCCCGTGGTGCTCATGGGCTACGCCAATCCCATCGAGGCGATGGGCTATGACGCCTTCGTCGAAGGCGCGAAGACGTGCGGGGTGGATGGGGTGCTGGTGGTGGACTATCCCCCAGAAGAAGGGGAAGCACTGGCGCAGCGGCTCACGGCTGTGCAAATCGACCCCATTTATCTTCTCTCGCCCACGACCCCCGAGGGGCGCATTGCCCAGGTGGCGCGGCTCGCCCGGGGTTATGTCTATTACGTCTCCCTCAAGGGGGTGACTGGCGCATCCCACCTGGACCTGGAGGATGTACGTGCCCGCATCACCGTCCTGCGGCAGAGCATTCGGTTGCCCATCGGCGTAGGGTTCGGCATCCGGGACGCCCGGACCGCACAGGCAGTGGCAGAGATGGCGGACGCGGTGGTGGTGGGCAGCCGCATCGTCCAGGAGATCGAGGCATCGCCCCGGGAGGCTGTGCCGGCCCGAGTGCAGACCCTGGTGGCGAGCCTGAGGCAAGGAATGGATCGGGCCGCCGCCGTGGGGAAGATCCCATGAGCTGGCTCCGCAAGCTTCTCCCACCCAAGATCAAGCGCCGGGAAGTAAGCGGCCGGCGCGGGGTGCCGGAAGGTTTGTGGAGCAAGTGCGAGGCATGCGAGGCGGTGCTCTACTACTCCGATTTGGAGAAGAATCTCCACGTCTGCCCCAAGTGCAATCACCACAATCGACTCGGGGCGCGGGAGCGATTGAATCTGCTGCTGGATCCGGAGGGGCGCTACGAAATCGGCGCAGAAGTGGTGCCTGTGGATGCGCTTAAGTTCAAGGACAGCAAGCGTTACACTGAGCGGCTCCAGGAAGCCCAGGCGCAAACCGGCGAGGACGATGCCCTGGTGGTGATTCAGGGCAGCATCAAGGCGGTGCCCTTG